>DASUOZ010000724.1:0-2843 GCA_036276375.1 Pyrinomonadaceae bacterium
CGAACAACCGGTGGTTATCTGGCGATTCCCAGAGCGGGTAGAGGGCAACGAACGGGACCAGGCGTGATCGTGATCCAGGAGTGGTGGGGACTTGTCGATCACATCAAAGACGTTTGCGAGCGCTTTGCCGAAGCGGGTTTCGTCGCGCTCGCGCCGGACATTTATCATGGGAAGACGGCGAAGTCGCCCGATGAAGCGGGCAAGTTGATGATGGCCTTGCGCGTCGATGAAGCCGAAAAGGATTTGCATGGCGCCGCGCAATACCTCTTAGACCACGATGCGACCACCGGCGACAAGATCGGCGTGGTCGGGTTCTGCATGGGTGGCGCACTGGCGTTATACGCGGCGACGAAAAACGCAAACATCGGTGCTTGCGTCGTCTTCTACGGCGTTCATCCGAACGTGAAGCCGGATCTGCCGAACCTGCAAGCGCCCGTGCTCGGGATCTTCGCCGCGGACGACAAGAGTGTTCCACCCGCGACGGTTCAGCAGTTAGAGAACAGTCTCAAGTCACTGGGCAAAGAGGTCGAAGTGATCATTTATCCCAACACCGATCACGCTTTCTTCAACGACACACGGCCTGAGGTTTACAATGCCGCGGCGTCCGCCGATGCCTGGCAACGTACTATCGAGTTTCTGCGATCCGCGTTAGTGCGTGTCTCCTGACACGTACGTAAGCAGCTTTACACAACTTAAAAGGAACCCCGCTTATGACCAAGTCTACGTGCGTCCGTGTGTTGATCTCGTTGTTCTTCTTTTCTGTCACCGTGTTAGGACAAGAGCCGCCCGCCGGTCCGCAGCCGTCTCCGCGACCGGTGGCGTCACCGGCTGCAAGCCCCACGCCGACACCCGAAGCGTCTCCCACGCCACGCGATCCGATGTCGACACCGACTTTTAACGGGCTGCGGTTTCGCTCGATTGGACCAGCCTTCACTTCCGGACGCGTGATCGGCTTCGCCGTCGATCCGAAGAATCCGGCGAAATACTTTGTGGGCGTAGCCTCCGGTGGTGTGTGGAAGACGGTGAACGCGGGCACGACGTGGACGCCTGTTTTCGATAACGAAGCCTCGTATTCGATTGGCGCGATCGTGCTCGATCCGAAGAACCCGTTAGTCGTGTGGGTGGGCACGGGCGAGAACAACAGCCAGCGCAGCGTTTCGTACGGCAACGGCGTTTACAAATCAGAAGACGGCGGCCGCACCTGGCGTAACGTAGGTTTGCGAACTTCCGAACACATCGGCCGCATCGTGATCGATCCGCAGGATTCGAACATCGTGTACGTCGCCTCGCAGGGTCCGTTGTGGGGGCCGGGCGGCGAACGTGGACTTTTCAAAACCATCGACGGCGGCAAGACCTGGAAGAACATTCTCAACATCAGCGAACACACCGGCGTCACTGACGTTGTGATCGATCCAAACGATCCGAACACGCTCTACTGTGCTGCGTATCAACGCCGCCGGCACATGTGGACGCTCATCAACGGTGGTCCCGAAAGCGCGATCTACAAATCGACAGACGCAGGCGCCACGTGGAATAAGTTGCGAGCGGGGTTGCCGACCGTTGAACTGGGCCGCGTTGGTCTCGCCATTTCGCCGGTTGATTCAAACGTGATCTACGCGACGGTCGAAGCCGCGGATCGCAAGGGCGGCATCTTCCGGTCGTCGGATCGCGGCGGCAGTTGGGAACGCCGCAACGAGTTTGATTCAACGGCGATGTACTACGCGCGCATCGTCGCCGATCCGAAAGACGTCGATCGCGTTTACGTGATGAATGTTTACACGATGGTGTCCGACGATGGCGGGCGCACGCTGCGCCGTCTCGGGTCGCGCAGCCGGCACGTAGACGATCACGACATCTGGATCAACCCGGAAAACACCGACCATTATCTGATGGGTTGTGACGGTGGTGTTTACGAGAGTTTCGACCGTGGGCAAAACTGGGAGTTTAAGGCAAACCTGCCGGTGCCGCAGTTCTACGACATCACCACCGACAACGCGAAGCCGTTCTACAACATCTACGGCGGCACGCAGGACAACTTCAGTTTTGGTGGGCCATCGCGCACACGCAGCGCGTCCGGCATCGTCAACTCCGACTGGTTTGTCACTAACGGCGGCGACGGTTTTCGTTCGCAGGTCGATCCGGAAGACCCGAACACGATTTACGCGACGTTGCAGCACGGCGTGATCGTGCGTTTCGACAAGCGCACGGGCGAGCGTATCGGCATTCAACCGCAAGTCGGTCGCAATGAGGATCCCATGCGTTGGAACTGGGATTCGCCGTTCATCATCAGTCCCCACTCACGCACACGGCTTTACATGGCGTCTGACAGACTGTTTCGCAGCGACGATCGCGGCGACAGTTGGACCGTAATCAGCGGCCAGCTTTCGCGCAATCTCGATCGCGACAAGTTGCCGGTCATGGGCAAGATTTGGAGTATCGACGCGGTGGCGAAGAACGCTTCCACCGCGTTCTTCGGCAATGCTTCGGCGCTGGCGGAGTCGCAAAAGAAAGACGGCCTGATCTATGTTGGGACCGACGACGGGCTGGTCCAGGTCACGGAAGATGGCGGCAAAAACTGGCGCAAGATCGAGAAGTTTCCCGGCGTCGCGGACATGGCTTACGTCAGCCGCGTCATCACTTCGAATCACGACGCGAACACGGCGTACGTCGCTTTCAACAATCATCAGAACAACGACTTCAAGCCTTACCTTTTGAAAACAACCGACGCGGGTCGAACGTGGACGTCGTTGAGCTCGAACCTGCCGAAGAACGGGCCGGTGTGGTCAATAGCCGAGGATCACGTTAACTCAAACCTTTTGTTTGCCGGCACTGAGTTTGGCTTG
>DASUOZ010000725.1:0-4861 GCA_036276375.1 Pyrinomonadaceae bacterium
CGGTCGGCAACGACGTCGCCTACGAGCCCTACATGATCACTCGACGCGTGACCGGTTCTGAAGCGTCGCATCATCCCCAACGACGTCGCATCATCCACTCGATGGGACGTTACGCAGCGATGATCAATTCGATTCAAACGCACGGCTTTGGTGCGCAATTCGACTGGACCAGTGATGACAACATAATCGATAACTGGCCCGACTACCTGGCGAACGCATTCGAGCTCGACAAGCGACTGCAACTGTTTTCCCGTAACGGCATTCTTCCCGACAATGAGCTCAAACAACTCGCGCAGATAATCGAAGGCGCGCAAATAAACGGACTCAATCCCGCGCTCAATCACAGTGATCTGCGTCTGAAGAACGTGATCGTCGACGAAGGCGGCGACATCGCGGCCATCGTCGACTGGGAGGAATGTGTCTCCACGCTCGCTCCGCAATGGGAGCTCTCCATCGCCCTTCACGACCTGTCGATCGACGAGAAACAGATCTTCATTGACGGCTACGGGCTAAGCAGCCAACAACTGGAAGAGATGGCTCCCCTGATTAAGACCTTCAACATTCTCAACTACTCGACTGCCATCGAGATCGCGGTCGACAAAAACGATCACGGCACGCTCAGCGACCTCAAATTGCGCCTCTCCGGTTGCCTCGACCTTTATTCGCTCACCTGAGTTGCGGTGTTTGGATGCGCGCGCCTGCGATCAGAACGTCAGTGTCATCAGTCATCCCGTTTCTGATCGCCGCGATCGCCCTGTCCTGGTGGGACTGTGGTCTTCGCGTGTTTGCGGACGTCCTGGGATAGCGATCTGCCAACGTCGTCGACCTCTTCAAAACGTCCCTTCTCATCGCGCCGGACGAATCGCTTGTCGTTGCCGGTGTCGATCAGTTCACGCTTGCTGTCGTTCTTCTTTCCAGCCATTTCTGCAGTCCTCCGTTCAAAATCTGTGGTTGCTAAACAGCAAACAGAGGGCCACTTAGTGGACCGTGATCGAGGTAGCTTTTGTGTACTTTTCTGCGGCTAACGATACGCCGTTCGTATCATTCTCCGACACGTCGTCCGACCTATTTAGAACCGCTGCTTGAGTGCGACTTTCGCAGCGTGATAACCGCACATGCCGTGAACGCCGCCGCCGGGCGGAGTGGAAGAGGAACAGATGTAAACGCCTTCGAGTGGCGTGCTGTAGGTGTGGATTGTGGGACGCGTGAACATTTGCGCGAGTGTTTGAACGCCGCCGTTGATGTCGCCGCCGACGAGATTCGCGTTGCGACTCTCGAGCTCCGCCGGCGACTGCACGCTGCGCGCGATGATTCGGGAGCGAAAGCCAGGCGCGAACCGCTCGATCTGATCTTCGATCTGTTTGCTCATATCGACGTCTGAACCGTTTGGCACATGACAGTAGGCCCACAAGGTGTGCTTGCCTTCAGGCGCGCGCGAGGGATCGAAAAGAGTGGGCTGCGAAACCAGCACATACGGCCGATCAGAGTACTTCCCTTTCCAAACGGCTGATTCAGACGCTTCCATCTCGGCCAGCGTGGCGCCCAAATGAACAGTGGCTGCCTGCGCGCATTCACTGGCGCGCCACGGCACTGGACCATCAAGCGCCCAATCCATCTTGAACGCCGCCGGACCGTAGCGATATTTGCTCAGTTTGCTTTTGAAGCGCGAGGGAAAACGTTCGCCCGCGATGCGCAGGAGTTGTCGTGGGGTTAAATCAAAAAGTACGCAACGCGAAGGAGCTAAGTCTTCAAGGGAACGGACACGTATACCCGTTACGATCTCTCCGCCGAGACTCTTCAAGTGCGCTGCCAGAGCGTTCGAGATTTGTTGCGCACCGCCGCGCGGAATCGGCCAGCCGACGGCGTGGCCGAGAGCCAACAGCACGAGACCAAACGCGGCGCTCGCGGCGTGATCGAACGAGAGACATGAGTGCGCAGCAGCACCGGCAAACAAGGCGCGCGCGCGTTCTTCTTTGAAATGTGCTCTGGCGAGGCCGGAAACGGAGCGGATGGCGCGTAAGCCGAAACCGCCCATGGCAAACGGATGCCTCGGAAACCTCAGCGGTCCCAACAAAGCAGGCGCGAGATCGTCCCAGTTCCGGACCAGCGGGGCGAACAGCTTCTGATAGGCGCGCGCATCCGCACCGAGTTGTTCACTTGTTGTGTCGACCGAGCGGTGAAGCAAAACGGCAGTGCCATCATCGAAGGGATGCGCCACCGCCGCAGGCGGGTAAACAAATTCGAGCCCATGTTCAGCGAGCGAAAGAGTCTGGAAAAACGGCGAACCGACCGCCAGTGGATGGACGGCGGAACACGTGTCGTGAAGAAAGCCCGGGAGAGTTAAGGCAGCCGAGCGCGCCGCACCGCCGGCTGTTTCGTTCGCTTCGTAAATACAAACGCTCTTCCCCGCTCTCGCAAACTCAATTGCCGCGGCCAGGCCGTTCGGCCCGGCACCGACGACAATCGCATCGTAGCGTTTGCTCATTGGTTTAGGGGCAGAGCCCGAACCGAGGGCATAGCCCGACTACTTTTTTCGGCGCGCTTCCGGCGAGGCGCAGCCCCGCCTCACATCCGGCGGCGAAGCCGTTACGCTACAGCCTCGCCTAGCTTTGCACAAAAACTCGGAACCCAAAGGCGTTCGCTTGCTGACCAACGCCGTTCGCTTGCTCACCAACGCCAAAGGCGTTCGCTAATTTCAGCCCAGGGTTGCTTCAACCCTGGGTACGCTTACCAACAACGGACACGAACGCTGAAAGCGTTGGCGAATACTGCGTGCGCTCTCGCGAACTCCTTCAGAGTTCCTCGTCGTTGGGTTTGAAGTTCCCAGGGTTGAAGCAACCCTGGGCTGAAATTTGCGAACGCCTTCGGCGTTGATCCAGCTAGCGAACGCCTTCGGCGTGGGTCAGCTAGCGAACTCCTACGGAGTTCAACCTCCATCCGAATTTCTAGCTTTTGTGCAAAGCCATTCCACAGCGACGACCACGCGCCATTCTTGATCCTATCGTAGGCTCGACATAGCTCTACTCCCCGCCTCAACAGTAAACCGCGATTGAAGTCGCGAACGCCGCGTTCACGGCTGCCAGGAAGCTTTGGGCTGAGAGCGTGTCGAGGCGGTAGGCCACGTTTGTTGAACGACAGACTGCGTCGCCGGTGATGCTGATGGAGACGATCGTTTGTCTCCCATCCACCTCCAGAAAGTTTGGACCGCCGGAGTCGCCGAAACAGGTCCCGCCATTCCCCCTCGCCGGGTTCTGCGACAGCCGCAGAAAACCGCCGTTCAGCGAATTGAAACCCGAGAATGAAAACATGCGCGGTACGGGATTCAGGTCCTGAAAGAACGGTACGCCGCCACCGACCACGCGATTCTGAATTCCGTAACCGGCATTCGCAAACACCGCGTTCCGCAAGCCGTTCCGCGCCGCAAGTTGATCCAACAAGCCACACGCAGGCAGCGTAGCCGGCGTCACGCCATGAACGTTTTCCTCGAGTATCAGCACCGCGATATCGCCGGGGTCGCTCTGGCTCTGGTTGTAGTTTGGATTGCTGATCACGTGCGCCACCGAAAGGAGGTTGGTTTCGTTGGTCGTAAACGGCCCGAACGGTATCAACGTATCAAGGCTCACATAAGCCACGTAACCTTGCGGCGCAAGCTCCTGCGTGTAAAAGAGCGTGCAATGACTCGCCGTCAGAAACACGTTCGCGGTGATCAGAGTGCCCGAGCAAATCGGCAAGATCTCGCCACCAGGCGACTTCACGATGAAAGCGCCGGTGTTGGCAAACGAACCGTTCGCGATAAATCCGTAAGTGATGGCCGAAGTGCGAGGCGTAACAAACAGCAGCGAACCAATAACGAGGCCCGTGGTCAGAACGAAGAAACAGATCAGCCTTTTCATAGCGATCTCCTTGTTCGATGAAGCGGGGATCGGGGATACTGGAACGCGTTGATTCTACTCCTCGTCCCGGAGCGTCTCAAGAAGCAATGCCTATCAATCGTCGTGAATTCACCTACGGTCTCGCGCTGAGCGCCGGAGCGCTCTCACTCAATCGCTTCCCTTCTCAACAGACGGTGCGCGTTAACGGCCAGCGGATCATGGACCACATCAAAGGGCTCGCCGAGTTTGGCGGCAATCCGCAAGGCGGCGCCAGTCGCGTTGCTTACAGCGACGCTGATAAGCAAGGCCGTGAATACGTCATGGGCCTGATGAAAGACGCGAGTCTCGACGTATCGATCGATGCGGCGGGTAACATCATCGGACGAAGAGCCGGCAAGGTTCCTAAGCTGCCGCCGTTGCTAATCGGTTCACACATCGACACCGTTCCCGAAGGCGGCAATTACGACGGGGTTGTAGGTTCGATGGGTGCGATTGAAGTCGCACAGACGCTCGCCGAAAACAAAATCACGCTGCGTCACCCGCTGGAAGTGGTTATTTTTCAAAACGAGGAAGGCGGTCTGATCGGGAGCCGCGCGATAAGTGGCGACTTAAAAGAGAAAGAGCTCGAGCTCGTCAGTCGCAGCGGCAAGACGATTCGCGAAGGCATCAAGTTCATCGGCGGCGATCCGAGCAAGTTGAGCGAAGTAAAGCGTCAGCACATCGGCGCATACCTCGAGTTGCACATCGAACAGGGCAATACGCTCGACACCGAAAAGATCAACATCGGCGTGGTCGAAGGCATCGTGGGCATCAACTGGTGGGACGTCACGATCGAAGGGTTCGCGAATCACGCCGGCACGACCGCGATGAACAATCGCCAGGACGCGCTACTGGCCGCCGCGAAGTTTATTCAGGCAGTCAACCAGATCGTGACGAGCGTTCCCGGCAGGCAAGTCGGAACCGTCGGAAGAATCAACGCGCTACCGGGT
>DASUOZ010000726.1:0-2606 GCA_036276375.1 Pyrinomonadaceae bacterium
GGAACAAGACGCTCTACATCGACAATCAACACGGCGTCGCGGATCTCGAAATCGATCCTACCAACCCAAACATTCTGTACGCCGGCATGTGGCATTTCGAGCGCAAGCCGTGGACGCATCGCAGCGGCAGCGAAAAGGGCGGCGTTTACAAGTCGATTGACGGCGGCCGCACCTGGAACAAGTTGACGAATGGTTTGCCGAAGTTGATGGGCCGCATCGGCGTTCGTGTCGCGCCGAGTAATCCAAACGTCGTCTACGTGATGGTCGAGGCGAAAGACGGCACGCTTTATCGTTCCGACGATCGCGGTGAGACGTTCCGCATGGTGTCGAAGCAGGACAGCATCGTGTCGCGCGGGTTTTATTACACGAGAGTGCGTGTCGATCCGACGAACGAGAACCACGTGTTTGCGGTTGCGTCGACGCTGTTCACGTCGGTCGATGGCGGCAAGACGTTTCGCTCAATAACCGGCCGTACGCATATCGACTTTCACGCGCTCTGGCTCGATCCGAAGAACCCGAAACGAATCTGGCACGGACAGGACGGCGGCATCGGTGTCAGCTACGACGGCGGCGAATCGTGGGAAGCGGTTTACAACATCCCGCTGGGCCAGTTCTACCAGATTCACGCCGACAACCGGCAGCCGTTTTATTACGTAATGGGCGGCTTGCAGGACAACGGTTCGTGGACCGGACCGAGCCGCACACGCGAACCGGCGGGAATCATGAATGACGACTGGCGCATGGTGAGTTTTGGCGACGGCTTTTACGTCATTAATCACCCGGACGATCCCGAGCTTTACCTGTCTGAGTCGCAGGGCGGAGACATTGTCTGGACCGACTTTCGTACGCGCGAGCAGCAGTCGATCAATCCGTGGGGACGCGGCAGTGGCGGTGGTCCGGCGGCGGGTCAGAAGTTTCGCTTCAACTGGAATACGCCGATTGTTTTCTCCCCTCACGACAAGACGACTGTTTACTTTGCAGGCAACGTTGTGTTCAAGACGCCGGATTTCGGAAAGACGTGGGAACAGATCAGTCCGGATCTGACGACGAACGATCCTGAGAAACTGAAAGATGCAGGTGGACCGATCGCGATTGAAAACTCGACTGCCGAGTATCACTCGACGATCATCACGATTGCGGAGTCGCCGGTGCAGAGGGGCCAGATTTGGGTGGGAACTGACGACGGCAATCTGCAAGTCACGACCGACGGCGGCAAAAACTGGAGAAACATTATTGGGAATGTTTCGGGCGTCGGTAAGAATTCGCCTGTGTCGCACGTTGAGCCATCGAGAATCAACGCGGATACGGCGTACGTTTCTTTCGATCGCCACATGTTCGACGATTTTCGGCCCTACATCTTCAAGACCGGCGACGGCGGGAAGACGTGGACCAACATCGCCGGTAACCTGCCCGCGAAAGCTTACGTGCAGGTTGTCCGTGAGGATCCGAAGAACACCGGGCTCGTTTACGCCGGAACAGAGATAGGTCTGTTTGCTACTTACAACGGCGGCAAAGACTGGCTGGCGTTGAATCTTAAAAACCTGCCGAACGTTTCGATTCACGACATCGTGGTCCACCCGCGTGAAAACGATCTGATTCTGGCCACGCACGGACGCAGCGTCTGGATCTTCGACGACGCGACGGTGATTCAGCGTATGAATCAGCAGATCCTCGACAGCAGCGCGCATCTGTTTCCCGTGCGCCCGGGATTGCGCTTCACGAGCCGTTTCACGCGTTATGGTATCGGCGACAAGATCTTTACCGGCCCGAATCCGTCGACCGGTGCTTTGATCACGTACTACCTGAAAGACAAAGTAGACGAGAAAACGACGCTCAAAGTGCAGGTCTTCGATCGCGATGGGAAACTGATCCAGGACATTGAAAGACCTGCGCGCGAGAAGGGCCTGAATCGTATCGCGTGGAACTTGCGGCTCGGCGGTCCGGAAGTGCGCCGGCCTCCCACGCCGGAACAGATCTCGTTTGGTGGCGGCCCGCGTGGTCCACAAGTGCTGCCCGGCACTTACACAGTGAAGCTTACGGTCGGCGACAAAGTGTACGAAGAGCGCGTGGAAGTAAAGCTCGATCCCGGCATCAAGACTTCCACTACCGAGCTTCAGCAGACAATGGACATGCAGATCAAACTGCGCGACATGCAGTCGACGATGAATATGTCGTTGCGCTTTCTCGATAGTTTGAAGGAACAGCTCAAACAGGCGCAGACGACGATGAAGACGCTCTCCAAAGAGCCGGACAAAGACCTGATGAAAGCGCTCGAGGATTACATCAAGGAGCTGGACACTTTTCAGGACAAGCTCGCGGCGCGTAACGAAGGACTCGGTTTTCCGGGCCACGACCAGGTCGCGGACAATATCGGTAACCTATTCTTCTCGCTCGACACCAACTTCGGGCCAACGCTCGGACAGCGCCAGTTCTTCGACGAAATCCAACCTGCTTATCAAGCACGAATGGAAGAAGTCAATAAGTTCCTGCGCGACACGTTACCGCAGTGGAACGAAAAACTTCGCGGCTGGAACGCGCCAACACTGACGACCCGCAAACCGTTCGAGCTTTAGCCACAAAGAGGCAAAAGAAGCACAAAACAGAAA
>DASUOZ010000727.1:0-8784 GCA_036276375.1 Pyrinomonadaceae bacterium
CAGGGAAGTCGATTGCCGTGGTTTCCCTATGTCGTCACAGAATTCACCTACACTACAGACTTGTTTAAACTTGTCCGAGCTTCTGATATCGAGACCCAATCCTTCGCTCTGTTGGCGGGTTGTGACCAAAGAGCCTTTGATCAGATGAAGTCGAATTCGAGTAATCGCGAGCTATTTGACAAAAACCTATTTCTAAATTGGGGTGATTCGTGTCTACAAGTCGCCGAACCCGGCACGTATTTCTTAACGGCAGAATTCAAAAACGACAAGGTTCGCACCTCATCAACCGGTAAAACCAGAACCGCGGTCGGAACGATCCGAAGCGCTGCTCTGAAAATCACAATTGTTCAATGAGGCGTTTTCCTCTACGGGTAGCGGCTTAGGGCCCAATACGCCAGCGGCGGAACGCTTACCATATTGATGAGGAGCTCGCCCGGGAGCTACGAGAAGCGTTGGTTATCGACGGCAACAGCTATCAAAAGATTATCTTCGCATGTGCAGTCGTGCTGTGGGTCACGACTGCCTCATCCGACACGTTCGCCAAGTCGTGGCGTGGTATTACGCCATTACATTCGACTGCCGAGGACGTACGGCGGCTGTTTCCCACCTGTGAGGAAAAAGAAACCGGATGTTACATCGCCTTAGGAGACCAAGACGTCGTAATCATCTACTCCGGCGGCGTTAACATCGGCCCACCGGAATGCAAAGACGTTCCGAAGGGAACTGTCCTCGCCATAGTCGTAAGATTCCGGGGTTTCAAGAAAGGAAGACTTCAAACTCAAGGGCGAGCGCTTTACCACATTTGATCCTTCCGATCCGCCACGACGCATTTATAAAGCGTACTACTATGTCCGCCAGGGATTTATCATCAACTCCTATCAAGGCGAAGCCTTTCAGCTAGTCTACATTGCGGCACAAAAAGACATTCCCCTTTGTCCGGAGTACTACGACGATCCTAAAGGTTTCGTCGCAATCGGTGCGGGCCACGAACGACTACCTTGACGCGGCGATCGCCTGGTCGAAGATCTCCAAAGCCACATCGACGTTATCTTTCGTCAGCACTAACGGTGGTGACCAGCGGATCGTGTTTGCGCCGGCGCCGAGAATTATCAACCCACGCTCGAAACACGCCACCTCGATACGGTCGCGCAGCTCCGGTGCGGGCTTCAGAGAAGTCTTGTTCTCGACAAACTCCACGCCGACCATCAGCCCCATCCCGCGGACATCACCGATACATTCATGCTTCGCCTTCAACTGCTCCAATCCTGCTTTCAGATGCGCGCCGACCGTAGCGGCGTTCTCCACCAAACCACCTTCAAGCAGCTCGATCGTCTTCAACGCCGCCGCGATACAAACCGGATTACCACCAAACGTCGACGCATGCGCGCCCGGTTTCCAGTTCATCAGATCCGCTCGCGCGACGCACGCACCCAGCGGCAAGCCCGAAGCGACGCCCTTTGCAATACAAACAATATCTGCCTTCACATCGTAATGCTCGCTCGCGAACATCTTGCCGGTGCGGCCCATGCCGCTCTGCACTTCATCGACAATCAACATGATCCCGTGCTGATCGCAAATGCGACGCAGTCCGGCGAGAAAACCCTTCGGCGACGGCACGTAACCACCTTCGCCCTGCACCGCTTCCACAACAATGCCCGCAACCTCTTCAGGCGGCGTCGTCGTCTTGAAAAGGCGTTCCTCGATCCAATTCAACGCGCCCTGTGCAGCGCCACCATCACCGCAATCAGCCGCACTGAACGGATTGCGAAACTCGTTCGGATACGGCACGTGGACCACATCCAGCGCTTGTCGCTTGAAACCCCTGCGCTGTGCGGCTTTTGATGAAGTCAACGACAGCGACCCGAGCGTTCGTCCGTGAAAACTGTTGAAGAAGGCGATGAACTTCTCGCGGCCAGTCACGTGCATCGCCAGTTTCAAAGCGGTTTCGACAGCTTCGGTGCCGCTGTTTGCGAAGTGGGTACGCGTCGGCGACTGCACCGGCACGATCGCATCGAGTTTTTCCGCAAGCTCCGGCATGTGGCGGTAGTAGTAGTCGGTGCCGCAGATGTGAATCAGCTCCGCCGCCTGCTGTTGAATCGCCTGGACCACGTCGGGATGACAGTGCCCGGTCGAGCAGACCGCGACGCCGGCGTTGCAATCCAAAAAAAGATTCCCATCCACGTCTTCGACCCAAACGCCGCTCGCACGTGCGGCGACGAGTTTGTACTCGGGCCGGGGGTACGCGGGGTTCACCCATTTGGTATCCGCGTCGATGATCTTCTTTGCGTTTGGGCCAGGCAGTGCGGTCTTGATTTCGGGTCTTCGAGTTGGTGCGATTACGCCGGTCGACATTTCAGTTCTCCTTTTATCAAAAGACGATTGCGAGTCTGAAAACGGGAGTTTTCAGACGTTATCAGGGCAGATTTTCGGAACGGGAGACTAGTCGGCGAACAGATTCGCGCGCGACTCAAGCGGGCGGTAATGAAGTGGTTGGGGGTTCAACATGCAACCGCGATTCTAGCAGCGCGGTTTGCCTCGGACAAGCACAGATTGATAAAGTATGCGCCCAAAACCAGACCCTGCCTGTTGGAGACTAAAGACATGAAGATCCGTTTGAAACGCAACATCTTTACCGTTGTATTTTTCGCCCTCGTTCTTTCGCTTGCCGCGGCGGCGCCATTTATGACGCGCGTCAGCGCCGACGGGAAAAAGAATGACGCGAAGAGCAAGATTACCTATCCGGAAACGAAGACGGTCGATCACGTCGACGACTACTTCGGCACTAAAGTGCCCGACCCGTATCGTTGGCTTGAAGATGAGACATCGGCCGAGACGAAAGCCTGGATCGAAGCTCAGAACCGGGTGACGTTCGGCTATCTCGAAAAAATTCCGTATCGCGAAAAACTCAAAGCGCGGCTGACCGAGCTTTTCAACTATCCGCGCATCTCCGCACCGTTTCGCCGTGGTGATACTTACTTCTTCACCAAGAACGACGGCTTGCAGAACCAGAGCGTCTACTACATTCAAAAAGGTGTGAACGGCACTCCGGAAGTTTTTCTCGATCCCAACAAGTTCTCCGCTGACGGGACGTCAGTGTTGAGTGCGTTCTCGCTTTCGAAAGACGGCAAGTACCTGGCCTACGGCATTTCGACCGGCGGTTCTGATTGGGTCACCATCAACGTGATGGAAGTCGCCACGAAACAGAAATTGAGCGACGAGCTCAAGTGGTTGAAGGCCTCGGGCGTGTCGTGGCAGGGCGACGGTTTCTACTACAGCCGCTATCCCGAACCCGAAAAGGGGAGGGAGCTCTCATCGAGGAACGAATTCCAGACTGTTTACTTCCACAAAGTCGGCACGCCGCAATCCGAAGACGCGCTGATCTACGAAGACAAGAACAACCCGCAACGTTTCCAGGGCGTCGGCACGACCGAAGACGAACGGTTTGCGATCCTGAACATCTCCGAACGCGGCAAGGGCAAAAAAGGGAACGCGCTCTTCTACAAAGACTTGTCGAAGGGCGATGCGAAGTTTACGTCGATCGTCGCGGACATCGGCGACGACAGTTACGGCGTGATCGATAACGTCGGCGACAAGCTCCTGATTCGGACGAATCGCCTTGCGCCAAACGGACGCGTCGTGCTCGTCGATCCGCAAAATCCGGACGAGAAAAACTGGAAAGAGGTGTTGCCCGAGCGAGACGAACCGCTGCAGAGCGCCGGTACCGCCGGCGGCAAGTTGTTCGCGTCGTGGCGCAAAGACGTGGCGACGCGCGCCTATGTTTTCAGTCTTGACGGCAAGCTCGAAAACGAAATCGTACTGCCTGGCCTTGGTAATGCCGGTGGCTTTGGCGGTTTGAACGACGACAAGCACGTGTTCTACAACTTCACCTCGTTCACCTACCCGACGACGATTTACAAGTACGATATCGCGACGAAGAAGTCGTCTGTGTTTCGCACGATCGACATTCCGGGATTCAAACCAAAAAACTACGAAACGAAGCAGGTCTTCTACAACAGTAAAGACGGCACGCGCGTACCGATGTTTCTCGTTCACAAAAAAGGACTCAAGCTCGACGGCAATAACCCGACGCTGCTCTACGGCTACGGTGGCTTCAATGTCGTGACTGCGCCGTCGTTTAGCTCGCTGCGGTTGGCGTTGCTCGAGCAGGGAGTGGTCTACGTTTCAGCAAACATGCGTGGCGGTGGCGAGTACGGCGCGAAGTGGCACGAAGCCGGCACGAAGCTGAAGAAGCAGAACGTGTTTGACGACTTCATTGCCGCGGCCGAGTGGTTGATCGCAAACAAGTACACCTCGTCGAGCAAGCTCGCGATTCAGGGTGGCTCGAACGGCGGACTGCTGGTGGGCGCGGTTTCGAATCAACGGCCGGAGCTGTTTCGCGCGGTGATCGAGCAGGCAGGCGTGATGGACATGCTGCGCTTCCAGAAGTTTACGATCGGTTGGAACTGGATTGCCGACTACGGTTCGAGTGAAGCGAGTGAAGCGGAGTTCAAGGCCTTGTATGCCTATTCGCCGATACACAACATCAAGGCGGGCGGGAAGTATCCGTCCACGTTGATCACGACCGCGGATCACGACGATCGCGTGGTGCCGGCGCACAATTACAAATATGCGGCGGCGTTGCAGGCCGGGCAGGGTGGCGACAATCCGATCCTGCTTAGGGTCGACGTTAACTCCGCGCACGGCGCCAGCAACACGACGAAGTCGATCGAGCAGACGCGTGACATCTACGCGTTTCTGTTTGAGAACCTGGGCGTGGATTACAAGTAAGCCTAAAAACCATCCACAGATTACACAGAGCTCTGCGTAATCTGTGGATGGCGCTATTTGAATTTGCGGATCGGGTGCGCTTCGGTGTTGAAAATCACCTTGCGGAAGTCGAGGGTTTCGGACGGCGCGAAGAGCAGATAGAAATACTTGAACGTCTCCGCAAACAGGAAACTCTGCATCGAGTCTGACTTTTCTTTGGTGATTACGCTCTTCAGCGCCGCGTACGCATCATCCGTGCGGCAGTGCTGCACGAAGTCCTTCCAAAGTTTCTCCCCGATGTAGAGGTAAGTCGACGGATCATCGGTGAGTTTATAGAGGTAGTAAGTCGACTCGACGATCTCCGGCCGCAACGGATAACCGGGCGAGGTGATCTTGCGCGCGCGATAGTCAAACTCTTCCGGTTCAATCACCGCTTCATCCCACATTGTGTACGCCGACAACTGCAAACGTGCCGCGCGTCTCAGGTCACCGGACAGCGCCAGAACCGCAGGGAAGAACGCGTCGAGGGCGCCGAAGGTTGAAGCCCGCCGCGCGCCGGTGTTCATGTCCACGTGACCATACCAGAGTAGCGTAGCTGGACCAGCCGGCAGATCCGTACGCGTCACCTCTTCGGCGAGATATTTATTAATCGCGACGATGCTTTGGTCCCACATGCGTTTGCAGTCGCGATCGCCGAATAGCAACCAGCACTTCAAAAGATACTCGTAATAACTGTCGATCGCCCCGCTGATGTGACTGTCGGTGTTGGTCCACTCACCGGTTTCGACGTTGATCCATTCGCCGACGAGGCCAATCCTGGAACGGCGGTTAAACGTCTCCACGAGGGCTCGTTTTGCTTTGTCGTAGAAAATTGGTTTGCCCGTGAACTTACTGAGCGTGCCAAACTCGATCAGCAGCGTGCCTGTTTCGGCTGGATTGCTGATGGGCTTACTCGTCTTGCCCGTTTTCAGGTTCACGTAGCGGTAAGGCATGCCGGTAGGTGAATTGAACGCGGGCAGCAAACGATTGCCGAGATCTTCTGCGAGAGTCAGAAAACGCTTGTCGTTGGTGAGTTGATAATTAGTGAGCAGGCCGCCGAGCAGTCTGATCGTGATCTCGAAGTTCTGCACTTCGATATCTTTGTCGAAAGAGAGGTTCTCGAGGATCAACTTTTTCGTCTTCTCGGCTTCGTCGTCGAGGCCCATGAGGATCATCGTGTCGAGCGCGTCGACGGGCGTCATCAGCAGCGGTTGGCCGTACCAGTCGTGGTGAGTTTTCGAGAGCGGCTTGAGATCGTCGTGGCCCCAGGCGTATTTCTTGTAGCCGTTCCACGCGTGCAGAAACTCGGCTTTGACTTCAGCGGCGAGCTGTTTTCGGTTTGTTGTTTGGCCCAGGCAGCATCCACAGATTACGCAGATTACAAAGACGGTAGAAAAGAATCTTTGTAATCTGTGGCCGGCTTTACTTGCGTTTCCAGCGAACCCCATCTTTGGTGTCTTCCAGAATGATGCCGCGGTCCGCCAGCTCGCGGCGAATTTCGTCCGCGCGGCCGAAGTCGCGGCGGCGGCGTGCTTCCTGTCGCTCGTCGATTAGCGTCTGAACTTCGCTGTCGAGCATTTCGCGTTGCGCTTTGCCGAAGATGTTCAGCACCGTGTCGATGCGGTCGATTACTTCGAGCAGCTCGCGTTGGTTTTCCGCTTTGACTTGTTTGCGCGCGAGCGCCGTGTTCACCTCGCGCGACAGATTGTGCACGGCGGCCAGCGCCACTGAAGTGTTCAGATCATCATCCATCCCGGCTTCAAATTCCGTTAACGCACGCTGTGCTGCTTCATGCAGGTTGTCGTTCGATCCCGGCTCAGTTTTCGCTTCGCTTAAACGCGCGCGGAAGTCGCGCAGGCTCGCGACGGTCTTCTCAGCGCCGGCCAAAGCCTCAAACGTGAAATTGAGCTGCTTGTTGTAAGGCACACTCAGCAGAAAATAACGAATCGCAGCCGCCGAAAAACCTTTCGCGGTAATATCGCGAAACGTGTAGTAGTTGCCCTTCGACTTCGACATCGTTTCGCCTTCAACCTTCAGATGTTCGAAGTGAATCCAGTAACGCACAAACGGTTTTCCCGTCGCGCCCTCGCTCTGCGCAATCTCGTTTTCGTGATGCGGAAAAACCAGATCGATGCCGCCCGCGTGGATGTCGAAACTCTCGCCGAGATACTTCATCGACATCGCCGAGCACTCGATGTGCCAACCCGGGCGGCCGCGGCCGATCTCAGTGTCCCACGCCGGTTCAGTTTCGCTGGACGGGTCTTTCCACAACGCGAAGTCGCGCGCATCTTCCTTGTCGTACTTGTCGGTGTCGACTCGCTCGCTCGCGCCCGCGATGTTTCCTGCGAAGTTGATCTTCGAGAGCTTGCCGTACTCCGGAAACGAAGCGATGCGGTAGTAGATCGAACCGTCCGATCGATACGCGTGGTTTGTCTCCAACAGCTTCTCGATCAACGCGACCATTTCCGGAATGTGGCGCGTGGCGCGTGGCACGACCTCCGGGCGCTCGCAGCCGAGCGCGTCGAAGTCTTCCCAAAGCGCGTCGATATACTTGGCGGTGTACTCGTCGATCGAGAGACCCGCTTCCTGCGACTTCGCGATGATGCGGTCTTCGACGTCCGTGATGTTCATCACGTGCGTGACCTGGTAGCCTTTGAATTTCAAGTAACGGCGGACGATGTCGGCGGCGACGGTGCTGCGGAAGTTGCCGATGTGGCCGTAGTCCCAGACGGTTGGACCACAGTAGTAGAACCGCACCTGACCTTCGTTCATGGGCCGGAACTCTTCGATGCGACCCGACAGCGTGTTACGAAATCTCAGCATGGGAGCCCAATACTAACTTAAAAATGTTTCCAGCCGCCCGGATTTAGTTCCCACACGCGCGACCCTTCAGAGATCTTCACTCCATCCGTGTGATTTCTGACTTCCCCAATTCGCGTAATTCCCACTCCATCGACCTTGCGGGGAAGGCGTCCAACGCTTTCGGCGTTTACCGTAAACAACAGCTCAAAATCTTCCCCACCGTGTAGCGCGAGTTGCAGCGGATCGAGCGCACGGCGCCCGCATAACTCCACAACCTGATGATCGATCGGCAACGACGACGACTCGATGCGCGCTCCGGCGCCACTCGCCGTGCACAAGTGATTCAGATCCGACGAGAGCCCGTCGCTGATGTCGATCATCGACGACGCAAGACGTTCTTCGCCCAGCACGATTCCCCAGCCAACACGCGCTTCAGGGCGCAGTTGCCGCAACAACACGTGATCGATCTTTTGCGAATCCTCGCCGGCGAGATTCTGTTCGGCCAGATGCGCGCCGCGTTCGATCAGTCGCAGCCCCGCGGCGGCGCCGCCGAGCGAGCCGGTAACAAAGATCTGATCGCCGGGCTGTGCGCCCGCGCGTTGCACCGCTTTGCCTGCGCTCGTTTCACCTAAAACGATCGAGTCGATGACGATCTTCTCGTTCGTGCGCGACGTGTCACCGCCGATCAGTTGCACGTCGTAACGATTCGCGAGGCTCATGAGGCCCTCGTAAAACTGGTCTACAAACTCGCTTTGCCAGACATCATCCGGGACACCGATCGAGATCAGCGACCAACGTGGACGCGCGCCCATCGCTGCGATATCGGAGAGTGAAACTGCGAGTGCTTTGTGGCCCAACAACAACGCAGGCGCAGTCGTGCGACGAAAGTCGATGTCTTCAACCAGCAAGTCCGTAGTGATGACGAGTTCCTTATCCGCGGACGTGCGAATGACGGCGGCGTCGTCACCGATTGCAGCGCCGAATCGCCGGCGGAGTGAATCGATGAATTCGAATTCGCTTCGACTCATCCGTTAGAGGTTACGACGAAGCGAATCGAGCCCTGCTTCTATGGTTTCGATTGAAGTGGAAAAGGAGAAGCGCAGATGACTCTCGCCATCGACGCCGAAGACAATTCCGGGAACAGTGGCAACCTGCGCTCGGTTCAAAAGAATGTCG
>DASUOZ010000728.1:0-4113 GCA_036276375.1 Pyrinomonadaceae bacterium
GTTCCACGTCCCCTTCAAAACTTTTTGTGGAGAAACTGCGACGGGCAGCTTCAGTGGCTCAAGCTCTGCGTTTTCTGGTATTGCAACATCATTGAATACATCTGGTCCTTGATGGCGAGTTTTTTCTTCTTGAGCGTAATCTCCTCCAATTGTTCTTCGTCGCTCGGATAGCTAAGAGCTGATAGTTCGCTGAGACGTTCTTCGTACTTATGATGTTCTCGAGCTAGTTCTCGGAATTCCGGGTCCCGGTTTATCAACTCTTCCTTCAAACTATCCGTGGTTGCGATGTCCATTTCGTGCAGTTCTCCTTTCAGTCAGACAAATGATGGAGTGGGCAGGCTGGTTGTGGAGGTAAACTGGGTCTAATACCTCCCTTAAGGTTGTCTCGCACGCCAAAAATGTTAGCCCAACAGCAACGCCAGTGCAAGCGGGTAATTCGCCTCGCTGGTGTTAATTCGAACGCAAGTCGAGGCTCATCACCACTGCGTCTTCCAGCGGGTCGGAATAGTAGTTCGCACGCCGCGCAATCGCCTTAAAACCGCACTTTTCATATAGCGTTTGGGCGGCGGAATTCCCACTGCGAACCTCCAGAAAAGCCGTCGTAGCGTGCTTTCTGCGCGCTTCGTCGAGCACCTGCCCCAGCAGCAAACTCCCGTACCCGCGACGGCGATACTGGTCTCTGACGGCGATGTTATTGACGTGCAATTCACCCGCGGTTTCTCGTGCGACGATATAACCCGCGATCTGGTGTTGGTCGAGGCCGCGCGCTCCAAGCGGTTTGGCTACCAGCATCAACTCGCGATTACCGCCCTGCAACTCCGCGTAATAAGCGGCCCAACCCCAGCGACTCAAGCCCGACTGCTCTTCGATTTCCACCACTTCGAGCAGATCGTGCTCCGTCATGCGCACGATGGCGATCTCAATCTCATCCGCTGGGGCTTTGTGTTCGGCACTCATGAGACTTGCAATTCCGCGTCCGACGGACGGACGTAGATGGCCTGAAGCGCGTCAGGAGCGACTATCTCATTCCGGCGCAAGTTGCGTAGCGCCAAAGCCGCAACCTGAACTGCCAGCCTGTCCGGCTGTTGATTTCCGGCGATGCGCCATTGCTTCCCGGCCGCTGAACTCTCGATTAGCTCTCGCTGCGCCAGGGCGCCTGCGCCACACCACACGACTTCTTCCAGCAGACCGTATTTGTCAATCATCTTCTGCGGCGAAATGTGCGACGGGTCATCGAGCGCCGTCACCAAGCCATCCGCCGAGACCGAGAACAACTGAGCAAACACCTCGCCACGCCCGGCGGGTAGCAAGGCAACGGTGCTTTCCGCGGCTCCGCAGGCCAAAGCCACCGCCTGGAGTGTTGGCACGGCAGCGCACGGGCGGTCCAGAGTTGCGGCTAAAGCTTTGACCGTGGCGATTCCGATTCGTAAACCAGTGAAACTTCCCGGTCCGGCGGCGACGGCAAACAAGTCAACGTCAGCGAGCTTGAACGCAGTCTGCTTCAGCAGTTTATCCACATCAGCCAGCAGCGTGTTGGAGTGCGACACTGCCGGATCGCCGGAAACGCCCGCGATCAGTTCGTCGCCCCGAGTGAGCGCGAGGCTTCCGCCGAGTGTGGCGGTCTCGACTGCGAGAATTAATGGTTCAGAGGACATCGGCGACAAGTTCTGCAAGGAAAATTCAACTATCCGTCAGCTCGTCTATTCTCGTCGGAAAGTGAGGTACTCAGCAACCGGACCTGGGCTGTCGAAACTACATAGCCACAAAGAGGCACAAAAGGAACCAGTCTGTTAGGAAAACCTTTGTGCTTCTTGTGCTTCTTTGTGGCAAATATACTTTCGAGGCAAAGCCAGCTACACCCTTCAAATGCGTGGGCCGCAGACGCGCTTCCGAAAGTCGTCAACAGTCTTTTCCAGACCTTCACGTAGGGAAATGGTCGGGTTCCAGTGCAAAGCCTTCTGCGCCCGCGTGATGTCCGGCTGGCGTTGTTTCGGATCGTCCGCCGGCAGTGGCAGATACTTAAAACCCGAGTTCGTCTCGCAGACCTGCTGCACTTCTTCAGCGAGTTGCCGGATCGTGAACTCGCCCGGGTTGCCGAGATTGACGGGCTCGTAAAGGCCTTCGGTATTCATGAGACGCACGAGGCCCTCGATGAGGTCTGACACGTAGCAGAACGACCGCGTCTGTTCGCCCTGCCCGTAGAGCGTCAACGGCTCACCGCGCAACGCCTGCACGATGAAATTCGAAACGACTCGGCCATCGTCCTCCAGCATTCTTGGGCCATACGTGTTGAAGATGCGCGCGATGCGTATGTCGACTTTGTTCTGCCGGTGATAGTCAGTCATCAACGTCTCCGCGAGTCGTTTGCCTTCGTCGTAACAGGAGCGCAAACCGATCGGATTGACGTTACCCCAGTAGTCTTCGGTTTGCGGATGGACCAGCGGATCGCCGTAGACTTCGGAAGTCGAAGCCTGAAGCACGCGCGCGTGCACGCGCTTCGCGAGACCAAGCATGTTGATGGCGCCCATGACGTTGGTCTTCACGGTCTTCACGGGATTGTACTGGTAATGAACCGGCGACGCTGGACACGCGAGGTTATAGATCTGGTCCACCTCCAGCAGAATCGGTTCCGTTACGTCGTGACGCAGTACTTCAAAACGTGGATTGTCGAGCAGACCCAGAATGTTATCGCGCCTGCCGGTGAAAAAGTTGTCCAGGCAAAGGACCTCGTTTCCTTCGCCGAGCAACCGCTCGCAGAGATGCGAACCGATGAAACCGGCGCCGCCTGTAACCAGAATCCTCATTGCGTCCTCCGCACTCAGAATGTCGTTGCTCAGGCGAGCTGATCTACCAGCTCACACCAGAGGTGACCGATGGTGATGTGAGCTTCCTGGATTCTTGACGTGCGTGAGGCGGGCACTGAGACCACGACATCACACAACGAAGCAAGTGTTTCAGCAGACGCGCCGGCTAGACCGATAGTCTTGCAACCGCGTTCCCTCGCGGCTTCGAGTGCGCGCAAAACGTTCCTGGATTTTCCACTCGTCGTTATCGCAATCAACACGTCTCCGGGTTGAGCTAATCCCGCCACCTGGCGCGCAAAAACGTGTTCGAAACCGAGATCGTTACTGACTGCCGTTAACGCTGAAGTGTCGGTGGTGAGGGCGATCGCGGGCCACGAACGTCTCTGGCTTTCGTAAAAACCGATGAGCTCGGCGGCGATGTGCTGCGCGTCAGCAGCGCTCCCGCCGTTGCCGCAGACGAGAATCTTGTTTCCCGCGGTGAGCGCGTCGCAGATCAACCGGCCTGACTCTTCAATCTTCGGCAGCGACGACTGGAGCAACTGCTGGATTGTTTCTAAATGCTCTTGAAGGGAGTTGGACAGGAGATCGCTCACGCGAGCGTGACATTAACATATCAAACACTAATCTGGTAATCTGTGGCGCTCACAAATTATGAACCAGTCAAACACAACGCCGATGCTGCGGCAGTACCAGGAACTCAAGCAGCAACACCCTGGGACTTTGCTGTTTTTTCGACTCGGCGACTTTTATGAGCTCTTCTTCGACGACGCCCTCACCGGTTCGCGCGAGCTGCAAATAACCCTCACGGCTCGTCACAAAGATACCGGCAATCCGGTGCCTATGTGCGGCGTGCCGCATCATTCAGCGGCGAACTACATCGCGCGCCTCGTGCGCAAAGGTTATCGCGTCGCAATTTGCGAACAGACGGAAGAGGCCGGTAAAACCAAAAAGCTCGTGCGGCGTGAAGTGGTCCGTATCGTCACGCCCGGAACACCGATCGATCCGCAGTTGCTCGAAGCACGCGAAGCCGTGTTTCTCGCAGCGGTCTGCACCGCGGGGGAGAGCGTGGGCGCAGCGTTTCTGGATATCTCAACGGGCGAGTTTCGCGTCACACAGGAAACCGGCCGCGACTCCTGGACGCGCATCCGCGCCGCGCTCGAATCGTACGCACCGCGCGAGCTGCTGTTTCCGACTTCGCTCGCGGCGTTGATCAAGAGCGGTCTCTCAGGAAAGACGCAAACAGCACCATTGCCGCTCAGAAGCGACGGTTCAGAACAAAACGGATTTTCGGGAAATGAAATCGGATTTG
>DASUOZ010000729.1:0-4361 GCA_036276375.1 Pyrinomonadaceae bacterium
TCTCGAGCATTCGAAACTCCGACGAGTTTGTCGGCCAACTGCGATCTTCGATCGACGGCAGCAATCCTTAGAAGCTGAACCGGATTTGCGCGTCGATTCTGCGGTTGTACGCCGGATTGCCTTGACCAAACCCGCCAAAGCCACCCGCCGTTGCTGTCGATTGTCCGAACAAAGCCGAACCAAGATTGCCCACCGGATTATTCAGGTTTACGTGGTTCAGCACGTTCTGGAAGTTCACCGAGAACGTCAGGTTGTAGCGGCCGCCTCCGCCGCCGCCGAAACCGCCACCGCCCGGTCCGCCGAATCCGCCGCGACCACCACCGCCAGGTCCGCCACCGCCTGGACCTCTGCCGGCCATGCCGCCACCCATCATCCCGCGCTGACCATCGTTGCGCTGGCCATCCGGTCGATTTTGCTGACGCGCGTTCGCGCCGCCTTCTGAACCAAAGCTCCACGTCTTACTGACGCGCACGTTCACGGTTGTCGAGCCCGGACCTTCGCCAAAGTTGCGCGGAATCATCACGTCGCCCGGTGCAAACGTCAGTTTGAAATTACCAAACGGCGTGCAGCGGAAATTGACCGAGTCGGAACAATCGGCTCCGGATGGGGCGAGCGACGGGCGCTCGGTATTGAGCGTGTCGCCGTTGATGTCGCGACCGAGCGTGATGTTGAAGGGCCGGCCGGACTGCACGATGACGAACGGATCGAACGTGATGCCCCACGGCGCGCGGAAGTTACCGCGCAAAACGAAGCGATGGCGAATGTCTGTCGACGCGCGGCCATATTCGGTGCTGAGGTCGTAGGGATTTGCCGGAAAACTTCCGGTGCCGTCAGCGTCGCTCTTCGCGCTCGCTAACACGTAGTACGCCGTCATCGATACGTTGCGATGGAGGCGGCTGTTGAAGTTCAGAATGAACTGGTTCTGGTTGTAACGACCGCTCGACTCGTATTCGAAGATATTGCAACGCGTCGACGGATTGATGTCGGGCGGAATGAAATCGGCGCAGTTCAACGGGCGCACGCCACTGGCCGGAACGCCCGGAACGAACGTGCCCGGCAAGGGCGCATTCAGCGGCCGCGTGCGCAACACGTGCAGCGTGCGAATGTTGATGTAGCTGGCAGCGACTGTGAGATTGCGTGGCAACTGGCGCTCGACGCTGAACACGCCCTGCAACGTGTACGGCGACTGAAGCCCTTCGGCGAGACGATAGACAGTTCCCGGAACGGCAAAGGCTACTAACTGTTCCGGAGTCGGAATCAGCGGGAAGAAGTCGGGATTCTGCACCGTGAACTGTTGCTGCGTGACGCCGTTCAAACGCAGTGCCTGCATCGTCAGGTTCTCACTGATGCGTTCGTAGAACACGCCGTACCCGCCGCGAATAACAGTCTTCGATTGCGTACCGCCCGGCTGCCACGCGAAGCCCAGCCGTGGACCGAAGTTGAGATTGCTATCGATATTTTTCTGGTTCTCGTAACGCAGACCAAGGCTCAGCGTCAGGTTCGGACGAACTTTCCAATCGTCCTGAACGAAACCGCCGATGTCCCATTGCGTCACGGCCGTCTCAGGATTGCCGGACGACAAACGAAACTGGCTTGCACCGCCACCGAACAACCGGATTTGCGCGGCATTGAGACCCTGTTCAAGAAAAACCTGCGTGCGGCGATAGCGCTCGATGCTCGTTACGACTTGCGTAGCGCTGAGAGGCTGGTCGTTGCTGTCGAGCACGGGGCCGATGCCGCCACCGAAGAACGTGTAGGTGCCGCCGAAGTTTTGCGGCGAGAACTGAGAAACACTGATCCAGCGGAACCGGGCGCCCGTCTTCACCGAGTGCTGGCCCTTGACGAACGACGTGTTGTTCGTCAGTTCGATTTCTTTGTCAGTGCTGTGCGACTGGCCGACCTGAGAACCGCCACCGGTGAACGCTTCGGACACTTCGATCGTCGGAATCGAATTGTCGGCATCCTGCTCGTTGCGGCTGTGCTCAAACTCGAAGCGCGTTTCGTTGACGATCGTTTTGTTGATGACTGAGGTTTCAGTGAGCTGAATGCTCTGTTGGGTGTTGGCCGTGTCGTAGGCGCGCGACGGAAGCGAAAAGCCACCCACGCCGACGACGCGAGCGTTGCGCGTGTAGTTATAACGCGCGATTAGCGTGTGGTTGGGACTGATCTGAAAGTCGACGCGCGGGCTGAACGACGTCCGGCGACTCGGAACCGGCGCCGTCTCGGTGAAACCAACGATGTTATTGTTTGGATCGAGTACCGTGGCGACGATCAGCGTCTCGTCGTCGAGGTCGCGTTTATCGAAGTCGACGAAGAACGATGACTTGCCCTTGATCAGTGGGCCACCGAAGTTTCCGCCATACTGGCGTGTTTGAATTGGGGGACGACGATCGGCAAAAGGGTTGCGCGCATTCAGGGCGTCGTCGTTGAAGTTGAGCGAGGCCTGTCCGCGAAAACGGTCGCTGCCGGGTCGCGTCAGAATCTCGATGCGGCCAAAACCGAGTCGATCGTATTCCGCTGAGAACGGATTGGAGTTGATACGGATCTCGCGAATCGAAGCACGCGGCGGCAAGCGGCCACCGGTGAAACCGTCGACGAAGATCTGGCCGCCGTTTGGACCAGCGGAGGGACCGGCGAGTGCTTGCAACGCCGCCGCCATGTCATCCGGATCGTCAGGCAGTGAGTCGAGGTCCTCGCCTTTCAGCACGACCGCGTTCGCGTTGTTTTCGGGTTCAGTGCTCAGCTCGCGATTGTCGGCGGCGACGGTCACGCGCTGCTCTTCGATCGCGACTTTCAAAGTAACGTCGAGTTGCTCAGCCTTGCCGGCAACCACTTCGACTTCCGCGTTTTCATACATCGCAAAGCCGGCGTTCACTACGCGCAACGTGTATTTGCCGGGAGCTAGCCCGGCGATGGTGTAATTGCCGCCGTCATTCGTAACGACCGATTTCTCTTTGCCCGTCGCGTCAATCGCGGTCACGCTTGCGCCGACGATAGCGCCGCCCAATTCATCGAGTACCTGGCCGCGCAAAGAACCGGCCCTTTGCTGCGACAATGCAACGCCCGCTGAGCCAAGCGCCAAAAGGCACAGCGCAATAGCCGTTACTATTTTCTTCATCCCCAAGCTCCTTCGATTCAGCTAATTGGCGCGGATAGAGTGCGTTACGCCGCAGCTTTGAGCCACGGATTGTACCCAAAAGCGGCGTAAAGAGTCTGTCAACGGATTGTAAAGTTTTGTCAGTTCCGTGGACTTTGCGATTGACACTTCTTTACGCACGGAAATTGCCGCGTATTGTAGGATTCAAGTCATTGTCGTTTGCCGATTTTCGATTGTTGATTGACAGCAGTCGAAACAGGTTCAGGTAAATCGACAATCGGCAATCGCAAATCAAAAATGTACAATCTGGCGGAGCGAAATTCGACAGAACCAATGGAACGCGTGCTGGTAATCGACGATGACGTCGGCCTGTGCGAGCTGGTTGGCGAGTATCTTCAACCCGAAGGCTACACGGTTGAAGCGATTCACAACGGCGAGCGCGGCATCGATCGCGCTCTGTCAAACGAGCACGATCTCGTCGTCCTCGACGTCATGTTGCCGGGCACGAACGGTTTCGATGTGTTGCGCCGGATCAGAGCGCGCTCGCGTATCCCGGTGCTGATGCTCACTGCGCGTGGCGATGACGTCGATCGCATCGTCGGTCTGGAGATCGGCGCTGACGACTACCTCCCCAAACCTTTTAATCCTCGCGAGCTGGTTGCTCGCATTCGCGCCGTGTTGCGGCGCGCTCAGCCTCTCGAATCCGCGACTACTGCGCGCGAAACGATTCGCGTCGGCGATATCGAAATGGATTCGAACACTCGCAACGTCCGCCGTTCGGGAGAAATAATCGAACTAACAGGGGTCGAATACGACTTACTCGAAATACTGCTGCGCAATGCCGGCCAGATCGTCAAACGAGAAGAGCTCGTGAAAGAAGTGCTCGGACGCGAACTGTCGCCGTTCGATCGCAGTATCGATATGCACGTCAGTAACCTGCGCAAAAAGTTGGGCCACCAGCTCAACGGCCTCGAACGAATCAAGACAATTCGCGGCGTGGGTTACATCTACGGCGCAACGGCTGAAAAACCAGAATGAAGAATCCCTTTCGCAGTCTTTATCTGAAAATTTTCATCTGGTTCTGGGTGGCGATGATCATCATCAACGTCGCCACGTTTGCGATCTTTGCGCTCACCCGTCCGACGCCCATCCGGCGCTCTTGGCGCGATCTCACGCAGGTTGGGCCAAATGCCCTAAGGGCCGCCGAGATTTACGAACAATCCGGCGCTGCGGCTTTAACTACCGCGTTGGAATCGACTGAAAA
>DASUOZ010000730.1:0-6149 GCA_036276375.1 Pyrinomonadaceae bacterium
CACCAACAAAGTTGGCGGGTTTCTGATCGTTTAAACCGACTGTATAATCGCCGACCTCATGAACGACAAAAACTCAAAAACCGTGGGCGCCGATTCGATCGGCGAGTTTTACACCAATCATCCTTACCCGCCGCCAATCACGAATCTCGATCGCGCTCGCGACCTGTGGGAGAACGAGAATGCGCATCGTGCTGAGTGGCACCTGCTTTGGCCGCACCAGCAATATCGTCCTGAGTTCGACGTGCTCGTTGCGGGATGCGGTACGTGGCAGTCAGCAAAGTTTGCGCTGACTCATCCGCGCGCACGCGTCGTGGCCATCGACGTCAGCACGACCAGTCTCGAGCACACGGACGCGCTGAAGCAGAAGTACGACCTGGCGAATCTTGAAGTGCGGCAACTGCCGATCGAGAGTGCGGCCGAGTTGGACCACCAGTTTGACATGATCGTCTGCACCGGCGTGCTGCATCACCTCGTCGATCCGGATGCCGGTCTGCGTGCGCTTGGTTCGGTGTTGAAGCCCGGTGGCGCGATGTACCTGATGGTTTACGCGCCGTACGGCCGCGCTGGCGTGTACATGATTCGCGAATACTGCCGGCGACTCGGCGTCGGCGCCTCGCCACAGGAGGTCAACGATCTGACGACCGTGTTGCGCACACTGCCGCAGCATCATCCGCTGATCTCGATGTTTCGCGGCGCGCGCGAGGGCCTGGATGCCGCTGCGCTGGTCGACGCGCTGTTGAACCCGCGCGACCGCACGTATTCAGTGCCGCAGATTTATGACTTTCTCGAAAACAACGGTTTGCAGTTTGGCCGTTGGTACTGGCAGGCGGCCTACTCACCTCGGTGCGGCGCCGTTTCCGAGACAGCCCACGCGCCGTTGTTGCGCGCGCTACCCGAACGCGAACAGTACGTCGAAATGGAGCTGTGGCGCGGCTTAATGACTAATCACGACTTCGTTGCTTACGGCAGTAAAGCGACTGGTGACGCAGCGCAGGTGAGCCTCGCCGGCGAGCGTTACCTGAACTACGTTCCCATCCGCCGCACCTGGACCGTGTGCATCCAGGAACGCCTTCCGCCCGGCGCCGCGGGTGTGCTCGTGAACCAGACGCACCTTTTCAACGATCTGTTCGTCTTCATCGACGACCATGAGAAGAGCATGTACGAAGCCATCGACGGGCGGCGCACCATCGGCGACATCGCGAAAGAGGCGCAACACGCCCGCGCCTTCTTCGACAAGCTCTGGTGGTACGACCAGGTCGTGTTTGATACGTCGAATGCGCGTAAGGCGCGGCGCCGGCGCAAATAAAACTTGCCTTTGCCGGGAAAAAGCTTTAGTTAGGAGCCTTCTACATACCAAAGCAGGAGGCCTGACGATTGACCAGGAAAGTCTCGAGACGTACCTTCGCAAAACTGAGTAGCGCTGCCGCGCTCGCCCTGAGCACTGAGCTGCCTGCACTCGGTTCTAACACTTCGCCCCAAACGCGTACCGCGACACCGAATTTTTCCGGGCGTGATTTTCCGCGCGGCTTCATCTGGGGCACCGCAACTGCCTCCTACCAGATTGAAGGCGCCGTGAAGGAAGACGGTCGTGGGCCATCAATCTGGGACACCTTCTCGCACACGCCCGGCAAGGTCGTGAATAACGCCAACGGCGACGTCGCGAACGATCATTACCATCTGTATAAGACCGACGTGCAGTTGATGAAGTCGCTCGGCGTGAAGGCTTACCGGTTCTCCATTGCGTGGCCGCGCGTGTTTCCCAACGGCGATGGACCACCGAACCCCAAAGGTCTCGACTTTTACCAACGGCTCGTTGATGAGCTGCTGGCAAATGGGATACAGCCGTTTGCTACGCTCTATCACTGGGACTTGCCGCAGTCGTTACAGGATCGATTCGGCGGGTGGGAAGGACGTGAGACTGCAAAGGCTTTCGGCGACTACGCCGGTTACGTTGCCGCGCGCTTGAGCGATCGCGTGAAGCATATCTTCACGATCAACGAGTTCGGCGCGTTTATTGAGGTCGGTTATCGTTGGGGCGTACACGCGCCGGGGTTGAGGCTCACCGGATCGCGTTTGAATCAAACGCGTCATCACGCGGTGTTGGGCCATGGGCTGGCGGTGCAGGCGATTCGCGCCAGTGCGAAGCGCGGCACGAGGATCGGCAACGCGGAAAATATCACCATTCCGGTGCCGGTTGTGGAAACACCCGAGCACGTGAAAGCGGCGGAGAGCGCGATGCGTGAGATGAACGCGCAGTATCTCACGGTGATCATGGAAGGGAAGTACACGGATTGGTACTTGCAGTCGGCGGGCGCTGATGCGCCGAAGTTCACGCCGGAAGATTTGAAGATAATTTCGAGTCCTCTCGACTTCGTCGGGATCAATGTATACACGCCGCAGTTTGTGCGGGCTGACGCGTCGTCGCCGGTTGGCTACGCTCACGTGCCGCATCCACCGTCGTTTCCGCACGCGCCGTCGCCGTGGCTTTTCGTTGCCGCGGACGCGCTTTACTGGGGGCCGCGCCACGTCGCGAAGCTTTGGGGCGTGAAGGAGCTTTACATTACGGAGAATGGTTGTTCGTCAGCGGACATTCCGGCGCAGGACGGGCGCGTTTACGACACGGATCGCGTTACGTACCTGCGCAGTTATCTAACGCAGTTACGACGTGCGACTGCGGAGGGTGTGCCCGTGCGTGGTTATTTTCTATGGAGTTTGATGGACAACTTCGAGTGGGCGGATGGTTACACGAATCGCTTCGGCATTCACTACGTCGACTTCGCTACGCAAAAGCGCACACCCAAGCTGAGCGCCGACTTCTATCGCGAAGTCATCGCCCGCAACGCGGTGGTGTGAGTTGTCAGGGGCGTTCAAGACCGTTCGCGTGCATCCCGTGGTCTTATTGCGGCGCGTTTCCGGTGCGGCGGAGGTAGCTGTTGCGCGCGCGCACCGCGACGTTCGAACGCTCGACGCTCACTTTGATTTGCCGGCGCGCATCGGCTTGACCGGTTCCGCTTTGCGGATAATACCCAATGCTGTACTGCCGCCGTAGCTCTTCGGCGATGCTTGAAAACGCCTGCGCGAGCTGCTTCCTGTCGTTCGCCCTGTAAAGACGGCCACCCGTGTTGTCGGCCATCAAGTGAAGGTAACGATCCGCGCGCTCGTAATCCAGTTTGGTCGTGCCCGGCGCCGGTTGACCATTGGACGGAGCGCCATAGACCTGTCGCGATGAACTAGTTCCCGGAAACGGCCAATTACTCGTCGTCGTTACCACCGTGACGTTTCCGCCACCTTGCATCGCCTTCGCGTAATCCGTCGTGTCGTACTGAATCGGGTAAATCAACGCGTCCAACTCTTCCGCCTCACGAAGCGTGCTTTCATACGTGGCGATGTAACTGGACGTATCCACGCCATCCGTAAACAGCACGATCGCCTTTCGCCCCTGGATCTTGTCCAAACGTTCGTTGACCACGAGATTGACCGCGTCGTAAAGCCGCGTCGAGCTGCCGGCGTTGGCATTCGCTTCAATGACCGTAGTCACGACCTCGAGATCGCTGGTCGCCTCCGTTAACAACAGCACTTCATCGCTGAACGCCACGACCAGCACGCGATCCTGCGGGCGCAGTTGCTTCGCAAACGCGATCGCCGCTTCTTTGATCTCCCAAAGGTGAAAACGCGTCGAAGCGGACATATCCAACAGCAGCGCGACGGTGAACGGCTTTTCAGTCGGTTCGAAATAGGCAATCGGCTGTTCGACTCCGTTCTCGAACACACGGAAATCCTTTTGCTGTAGATCAGGCACGAAGCGTCCCTGGCGATCGAGCACGCTCACCGGAACAGAAACAAACGCCGTGTCGATGCGCACGACGTCGCCTTCCGAAACTTCCTCAACGTCGGATTGTTTCGCGTCCGCAGGTTCCGCATCCGCAGTGGCGGTGGCGGGAGTTATCGGCAGCGCGATCGATTTGTTGCTGGAAAGCACGGGCGGACGCTTCGGAGCGGAGCCGGTGAAACCCGCAACCTCCGAATCGTCTGAATTACCCACCCGGCGTGGCCGCGATCGCACCGTTGTTTGCGGTTGCGCGGGTGCGGCCGTCTGTCTCGCTGCGGTGTTCACCGGATCAGTCGTCACCGCGTTAGCGCGCGGCGCCGGCTCCGCTCTCTGCGGCGACGCCTCCTGTTTCTTCAGCACATACGCGCCATGAGGACAGAGCGACGTGGTGACGTAACCGACGATCACGTACCCGTCAGGAATGGCCACGCCCTGGCAGATTTTGACAGTGCTGCCGCGCGACGGCGAGGGTTCGGTTTGTTTCCTGGGTGACTGGCCCCTCGTTTGGGGGAAAACGACAGCCGGAAACAGGGAAATCACGAGAAAAAAAGAGGCGACCGGACGGTTCATACTGGCGTACCTCTCGTGGATTTACTGCTAATTCAGTTTTCGAGTGGTGGGATTATAGACCTTCTGGTCCCCGTCTCCTAGGGCCGGCACGGTGGTCAGCCGGCCCGGCCGGTCAAAGCCTCAACGCGGCGGTTTACCTCTTCCCAGTTCACGTTTTGGAGAAACGCGTCGATGTATTTCGCCGCGGCGGCGCCGTAATCCATGTGGTAGGCGTGTTCGTACATGTCGAGGACGAGCAGCGGCCGGCCCAGCGGAACGTTGTGCATGTGGTCCCAGGACCAGTAGTTGTGAAACTCGCCCGTGTGCGAGTTGTGCGCGAGGATCACCCAGCCTGAGCCACCGCCGAGCGCGTTCGCCGTTTTCTTAAACTCCTCTTCCCACTGCTCGTAGCTGCCAAACCATTGCTTGATCACGTCGAGCGCTTTGCCGCCGGGTTTTGGATCGCCGCCGAGGTTGGCGAAGTAGAGCTCATGCAGTACGACGGAGCCGCTGCGCACCAACTCTTCGCGTTTCAGATCTCCATACATGTATGCCGGGAGATCTTTCTCTTTCAACATCGCCGCGAGCCGTTGCTCGACGGCGTTGAGCGCCTTCACAGCGCCGCCGTAATTGTTCTCCCAGTGTGAACGAATCAGCTTTTCGGAGAGACCCTTGAGCTTCGCCGGATCGAAAGGTATTGGACGGGGTTGATGCTGGCCACGAAAGGCGCGCGCCGGTGTTTCGGGAGTTGCAACCTGAGCTGCGTTGATGAGTTCGTGGTTAGTAAATAACGCCGCACCGGCACTGCCGGCTGCCAGTTTAGCGATAGCTTCTCTTCTGGAGATGTCTTTCATTTCGCGCCTCCTTGTTAAAGTTCAACTAGCGTACTTCTCCTCGACAGTCACCGCAAAAACAATCGTTCCGATCAATCCGACGACGCCCGCAACAACAAACGGCACTTGCGGCGCGATACTCCAAAGCAGTCCGCCCACAACCGCAGCGGGAGTTATCGACAAACTACGAACGAGGTAATAGAGGCCGACCGAGCGCGCGCGCACGTTCTCTTGCGCGAAGTCGACGATCATCGCCTTCCGCGCTGGCTCACCGATCTCGCGCAGCCCACCAATCACGAACGCGAGCACGATCAAAACAAAGTTTGAGGCAACGATAATCGCCAGCGGGAACAGCGCAAAGCTCAAAAATGTCGCGATCACAAAGGGCTTGCGGCCCACCCGATCGGCAATCCTGGCCGCGGGAATGTAGACGAGGATCGAAGTGACCGCCTGAATCGCGATCAACGTGCCGTATTGCTTGATGGTGAAACGCTGTACGCCGGTCACGTAAAGGATCGTGATGACGCCCGTCATGCCTTCACACGTGCGGATGATCACATCGGAAACGAGGAGTCGTTTCAACGCCGTATGGAACGTCTGCCAGACGCCGACGATTCCCGTCGTGTGCAGCGCATTGACGGTGAGGTTGATTCTGGAGACAAGCAGCATCGTCACCGCCGCGAGCGCCAGCGTGATCAGTAGCGCAACGTGAATGCCTCTCACCACGCCGAGCGAGGCGATCAAAACACCACCGGCGATCGGTGCGAGCACAATCGGCACGCGTTTCAGAATCGATTGCAGCGTAAAACCCATCGCGCGCCGTTCTCTTGGCAATACATCGCCGATCACCGCAAAGATCGCCGGCGATGCCATGCTTTGCCACGCCATCACCAAGGCAAGGCCCAGAAAAACAAACGGCCATGAAGGACTCAAGAGGT
>DASUOZ010000731.1:0-3350 GCA_036276375.1 Pyrinomonadaceae bacterium
AATCGTGTCACACTCCGGCGACGCAAACGAAAAAGCCCGAGAGCAAAATGGTCATCCCTGATGTTGCGGTCCTGGACCAGGACGGCCGGGCGCTTCATTTCTACACCGACCTGATCAAAGGCAAGACCGTCGCGATCAACTTCATCTTCACGAACTGCACGACGATCTGCCCGCCGCTGGCCGCGACTTTCGCGCGACTGCAAAAAGAGATGGGCGATCGTGTCGGCAAGGACGTTCACCTCATCTCGATCAGCGTCGATCCGGTCACAGACACACCCGAACGGTTGAAGGCGTGGGGCGCCAAATTCAAGGCCGGCCCGGGCTGGACGTTTGTCACGGGCGAAAAGCAGGAGATGGACAAGTTGTTGAATGCGCTCGGCGCGGCCGTTTCGAAACGCGAAGATCACACGCCCGCGATGATCATCGGCAACGACAGCAAAGGCGTTTGGACGCGAACGTATGGGCTCGCGAAGATCAGCCAGATCATGGGCGTGCTGCAGAACGTCATGGCAGGCAAGGTGGACCAGCCGGCAACCAGTGAGGAGGCTAAGCGATGAAGACCCACGCCATAAAGATTGGCCTCGTTCTGCTACTGCTGACTGCCGCGGGAAACGTCGTTCTGGCGCAGGACCAGAAGACGCCCGCGGAGAAGTATTTTTCGGACGTGGAGCTGATCAACCAGGACGGCGAGAAGGTGCGCTTCTACAGCGACGTGCTCAAGAACAAGGTCGTCATTATCAACACGTTCTTCACGACCTGCAAAAGCATCTGCCCGCCGATGAATCGCAACTTCGAAAAGATCCAGGAAGCGCTCGGCGATCGACTGGGCAAGGACGCTTTCCTCGTTTCGATCACAGTCGATCCGGCAACGGATACGCCGACGCGACTGAAGGAATACGGTCGCCAGTTTCACGCGCGCCCGGGTTGGATATTTCTCACCGGTAAGAAAGAAAACGTCGACTGGGCGCTTTACAAGTTGGGCCAATACGTCGAGGCCAAAGACGAGCACACCAGCATTTTCATCATCGGCAACGAGCCGAAAGGACTTTGGAAGAAAGCGTTTGGTCTGGCCAAGGCCGAAGAATTGATTCGCATCGTTGAGGACGTCATCAACGATCGCTAGCGAGGTCCGCCATGATCCTCAGAGTCTCGCTCTTTGTTCTCCTGGCGAGCGCCGGTTGCTTGTTGTGGCTTGGCCCAACACCGGCCCACTCGCAAAACGCCGTCGCGTCGCCGCCGCAGCAACGCCGCGAGCTCACGCCTCAGGAAAAGCGCGGCAAGGCTTTCTATCTGCGCGGTGAGAGCGCGTCGGGCCAGGAAATTACGGCCATGATGGGCGAAGTCGACGTACCCGCCGCAACACTCACGTGCGCCGGTTGTCACGGCAACAGAGGCGAGGGCAGAACTGAAGGCGGTGTCACAGCGGGCAACATGAGCTGGTCGCAATTGACAAAACCCTACGGCCACACGGACGAAGGCGGACGCAAACACGCTGCGTTCACCGAGTCGTCTTTTATTCGCACGATGACGGCCGGGCTGGATCCCGCGGGCAACAAGTTGGCGGTCGCGATGCCCACGTACCGCATGCCGCAGGATGACATGACAAACTTGATCGCCTACCTCAAACGGATCGAGACAGACTTGGATCCGGGCGTGACGGATACCAGCATCGTGCTCGGCACTGTTCTGCCGGATAAAGCCGCGATCAGCGGCCTGGCCCAATCGATCGAAGACGTGTTGCAGGCGTACTTCAACGAGATCAACAGCCACGGCGGCATCTACAACCGCAGGATCGAGCTCCACATAATGCACGGCGATTCGAAAACGACCGTGGCAAACGTCAAGCACCTCATCGACGACGATCAGGTGTTTGCGATCGTGAGTGGTCTCACGGCGGGCGCTGAAGATGGTGTGGCTTCGTTGACGCAGGAGAAAGAAGTTCCGTTCGTCGGGCCTTCGACCCTGCTGCCGCAGCGCGCGTTGCCGCTCAATCGTTACATCTTCTATCTGCTTCCCGGCTTGAAAGAACAGGGGCGCGCGCTCGTCACGTTTGCGGCGAAGAAAACCGGCGGGGCAAAGTCGCAGGTGGCGATCGTTGCGCCGGATGTTGACTTCACTCGCAGCATTGCTTCGGCAATCGAGGAGCAGGCGAAAACTCGTTGGGCCTCGGTAACGCCGTCGTATTACAACCGCGAGCGATTCAGTGCGGCGGAGTTTGTCAGTGAATTCAATCGAAAGGGAATCGACACGGTTTTCTTTTTCGGCTCGGGTCCTGAAGCAAACGCGGTGCTGCGAGAGGCCGAAGCGGTCGGTTGGGCCCCGGCGTTCTACCTGCTGGGCTCGCTGGTCGGCAGAAATGTTGCCGACAGTGTCAGCGTGCGGATGAAAGACAAAGTGTTTTTTGCCTTCCCGACGGTTCCGGCTGACGTTTCCGCTGCGGGCGCCGCCGAATACAGCGGATTGCTGCAACGCAACAAGCTCAACTCGACGCACGCCGCGGCGCAAGCGTCAGCGATCGCGGCCGCCAGGATTCTGGTCCATGCGTTGGAACTGTGCGGCAAAGACCTCAGCCGTGAACGCCTGATCACAACCCTCGAAGGTCTCTACGAATACGACACGGGTCTAATGCCGAAGATCACCTTCGGTCCCAACCGGCGCATCGGCGCGCTCGGCGCTTACGTGGTGACGATCGATCCCGAAAGAAAACTGTTTCCTGCCAGTGCAGAGTGGGTCGCGGTCGAGTGACTCAACGCTTCTTCTTTCGATCGCGGAAGGGGTAGAAGGTCCTGGTTTCGTCAATACTGCGCATGTAGTCAGGTTCGCAGATGCCGAGGATCAGGTCGCCATTGCGCCGGACTCCTAACGAAGCCCAGAGCAAGCCTCGTACATAAATGTCGACGCGGCCAACGCCGTCGACCTTTTCACCCTCGGCCGTGACCACGGTTGCGCGAGGGCGTTTCCACCCGAAGTAGGTCAGATAGGCGCGGACGTTGTGGAGCCGTCTTCGATTAAGCTCGCGATTGACTTCTCCGTCGCCGAGGTGCGCGATCGCGATGATGATCGTGTCGTCGCCCGCGAGATGATGCGCAGTATCAAGCAGGTGAACGTTCAGCTCGCAATCATTCACCCTCGTTTGCGATGGTTGCTGAGCCGCAGCCGGCGTCGCCGGCGTCGCGACGGAACCGAAGGCAAAGACCAATGACAACAGCAGGACCTTTGGTGAGACGAACATCGTGCGTACTTTAGTGCTAAAGCCCATTTACTTCAATGCTGTTTGACATTAGCACGGATAGTATTCACCTTAAGTACTCCTTTGCGGAAATTTACTGACGAGTGTTAAGGCGAAATAC
>DASUOZ010000732.1:0-7713 GCA_036276375.1 Pyrinomonadaceae bacterium
GAGTAACACCAGGCACATTATGAGAAGAGAGGGAAACAGCCTTTTACGCATGAGGGTCAACTCCTTTAATTGAGAAGTGGTTGGTTGAAAATATATCCCTCGGGGGAAGGGACGAAATCAGGGGCACGGTTTATAGCACACGTCTCCAACATTGCCAATACAATTACGCGTAAAGTCAGAGCCAAAAGTTTTCAGGGCGCAAAAAAGCGCCGCCGATCTCCGGCGACGCTTTCGTGTTTGGTTTTCGGACTGTTCCTACTCTGCGCGATAGAAGTAATACTCGGCGGTGTAAGGAACTTCTCTAAGTTCGTTGAACGAGCCCGGTTCCGCCGGCGCAACACCGCCCGTCGTGTTGGTCCGTTGAATGTAAGTGACTTTACTGAAAATGCCGTTGCCGCCAGTCTCCACTTTTCTGAGCAGTAACCAGGCAATCGCACTCGGATCCGGAGTGCAGCCAGTGCCTTGCACGCGTTCAGCTTTCACTTTACTGCCGCTCTTGCTTTCCCAGTGCGGCCCGACATAGTGCGTGCCGACTTCGCCGAAGAAATTCTCTTCTGCGTACAACGTAGCGACCGGCGCAATGAAATCCCAAGCGACGCCGTTGAATCTGTAGACCTGCGCGCCCTTCGCGTACACGTGAAACGCGAGCTTGTTTCCTTCGGGCGCGGCGATGCTGCTGCACCCGGCGGGCAACTCGGGACCGTTTTCGTTGTCGAACATCGGCACTGCTGACGTTGGCGTGACTGCGAAAGCGACAACGCTGAGTAGCACAACAAGCCCGATGATGCCCTTCATTTTGGGGTAGTACATGGTTTTCTCCTTAAGTATGAACGTAGAATTCGTGCGTCCCTGTGCGACTCTGAAAGGGCGAGGCGACTGCGTGACGAAAATAAAAATAAACTGCCTCATATGATCTCCCGCTGGTTTATGAAAACGCGCCTCGCTGCTTCAGAAACCATCCACATCGACTGAGGAAGTTGCTGAACTTCGGCGCGTATTACCGCTCGATTTTTTAATTTTTTGGGTGGACCTTTTCAGGATTTTTTTGCGCGTTAGCTTTTGAGTTTCTTACGCGAGGGGACGTTTTAATGCCGAACACGTTCCGCGCAACGCTTTCTCTGCTGATCCTGAGTCTGGCCCCCATCACCCAAGCGTTTGCGCAGTCTCTTTCACTGAATTCAACTCCGATCCGCGCTACGGCAGCGGAAGAAGAGAGTGTGCGCGCGTTGACCGAGGAGTACGGCCGTGCGATCGCCGCCGGCGACCTCGATGCGCTGCGGAACTTCTGGAACCCGCAGTCCGCAAACCTCGCTTCACAATTGCGTAGTTACAAAAACGTGTTCGCGCAAGCGCGACTCGAGCTCACGGATCAGGAAATAACGCGGCTCGAGATCACCGGCGACAGGGCCACTTCGCAGTTGACGGTCGACGAGCGTCGCCTGGACCGGAAAACAGGCGCCATCCTGCTGACGTTCGATCCGTTTCGTGGCGCGTGTCGTTCTTTCGAATGGATTAAGACTGGCGGCCGGTGGCAGCTCGAACGAGAGGTGCTGGTTCAGGACGAACTGGCCGCGACGCTCGAAGCGGCGCGTTCCGATCAGGAGCGCGACACGATTCTCGACCAGGAGAAACGCTTCGTCACCAACACGCTGATCGGCGCGCTGGGCACGAGAGCACTGCGTGCGCAAACGCGTACGGAATATGACGTGGCGCTGCGTTACGTCGAGCTGCAACGAATCATCTCGGAACGAATGGGTTATCAGGTTGGCGTTGCGGCCGCCTGGCTAAACACCGCGGTCGTCCGGAACGGGCAGGACGAACACGAGCTGGGTTTGGTAGCCGCGCACAAGGCGCTCGCGTTGTATGAATCTCTTGGTATGAAACGCGGTCTCTCGCTGACGAATGAAACTCTCAGCAACCTCTATCGCGCGCTCGGAGATCACAAGCGCGCGTTTGATTGCGCGACAAAATCACTGCGGCTCGCGGAGGAAGAGAACCACCGCCGCGGAATCATGAACGCGCTGTCGGAGCTCGCGATAATCTACGGCCAACAAAACAATCCGGAACAGGCGTTGGCCCACCTCGAACGCGCTTACTCATTGGCCCAGGAACTCGGCGACAACGTCAACGCCGGCGCCCTGCGTCACGACATGGCGCTGCAATACAAACGTTTGGGCGATCACCAGCGCGCGCTGGACGTCTACGAGCAGCTTTTGAAACAGATGGAGACTTACGGCGATAAAGGTGGCGCCGCGATGGTCCGCGATCAGATTGGCAGAATCTTTGCGGACCAGGGCCGCTATGAAGAAGCGCTTTCCTATCACCGCCACGCGCTCGCCTTACTCGAAGCGGCGAACAAGAAACGCGCCACCGTGATCACGCTCAACAACATGAGCGCTGTCTATTTGCTTCAGAAAAACTACGCCGAAGCACTGGCGGCGTCTGAACGAGCGCTGCCATTGGCGCGTGACACCGAACGCAAAGTCGACGTCTTTGTAGCGCTCACGAATCTCGGCTACGCACAGTTTGGATTGAATCGTCTGGCGGAAGCGCGCGAGTCGTTCAGCGAAGCAGTGTCGCTCGTCGAAAACCTGCGCACACGAGCTGCCGGTGGTGTTGAGGAACGGCAACGTTATTTCGAAGGCGGCATGCGCGCGCACCACGGATTGCTCAGTGTGTTAGTCAAACAGAACCAGGTGCAGGATGCACTCAACCTCGCGGAACGCGCCAAAGCGCGTGCGCTACTCGACATGCTGCAACAGGGACGCGTCAGCGTGCAGAAAGCGATGACGGCCAAAGAGCAGGAACAGGAACAACAGTTGAAGTCGCAACTGACGCAGCTCAACAAACAACTCGCGCGCGTAACACAATCAGACAAGCGGGATGCCGCTCGCATTGCGGCAGCGGAAGCGCAACTCGAAAAAGCACGACTCAGTTACGAAGCATTTCAAGACGCGCTGTACGCCGCGCACCCGGAGTTGAAGACGCAACGCGGCGAAGCGCCAATTATCAACGCCGAGGAGCTCGGCGAGTTATTGCCGCATTCATCGTCGGTCCTGCTTGAATACGTCGTCACGAACGAGCAGACGTATCTGTTTGCGATCACCAGGCCGGCGGAAAAAGTGCAAATCGACCTTTACACGTTGCCGATAAGGCGCGCCGAGCTCGCAAAAGAGATCGAATCGTTTCGGAAACAGCTTGCCACGCGCGATCTCGGTTTTCGCACGTCCGCGAACAAACTCTACGAGTCGCTACTCAAGCCCGCCCAGGCGCAGCTTCACGGCAAAACGAACGTCGTGATCGCACCCGACGGCAACCTTTGGGACTTGCCGTTTCAAGCTTTGGTAAACAACGGTGGACGTTTTCTGATCGAAGAGGCGGCGGTAAATTACGCGCCTTCATTAACGGTGCTGCGCGAAATGTCCCAACGGCGGCTGAACCGGACGGCGACTCACGCGCCGCCGGCGCTGCTGGCGTTCGGCAATCCGGTGACTCCACAACAAACTGCAACAAGCTCACTGGCAACGCTGCGCACCGGCAATCTCGATCCGTTACCCGAGGCCGGCGAAGAAGTTAAGGCGCTGGCCCGTTTGTATGGCGCAACGCGCAGCCGGGTTTACCTCGGCGCCGACGCGCGCGAGGATCGCGTGAAGACCGAAGCCGGACGAGCCGGCATTCTTCACTTCACCACGCACGGCACACTGAACAACGCTGCGCCGATGTATTCCTACCTGACTCTCGCCGAAGGTGGACCAAACGACGACGGCTTGCTGGAAGCGTGGGAGTTGATGCAACTGAATTTAAAAGCAGAGCTGGCCGTGTTGTCCGCTTGCGAAACGGCCCGCGGGCGCATCGGCGCGGGTGAAGGCGTCATCGGTTTCTCGTGGGCCATGTTCATCGCCGGCGTTCCGTCCACAGTCGTCAGCCAGTGGAAGGTGGAATCGGCAAGCACTCGCGACTTGATGGTCAACTTCCATCGTTCCCTAATCGCGACCAAAACTAACCCTACCAAGTCGGAGGCGTTGCGGCAGGCGGCGTTGAAGTTGATGCGCAAGGCTGAAACGAGCCATCCGTTTTACTGGGCGGGATTCGTACTGGTCGGCGACGGCGGTTAAAGATAACGCGCGCACGGCTTGGCCTTAAGAGTCGGATTTATAGCCGCAAAGAGGCACAAGAGGCACAAATCTGTTAGCAAAACCTTTGTGCTTCTTGTGCTTCTTTGTGGCAGATATACTCCCCGGGATTACGGCTACTATTGTCGACGCATCGACTGAACCTGCCGGAGCAAAGTGCGCGCAAGATCGGAATTAGGGTTTGCTTTTTGCAAGAGGCGAAACTCCTGCTCCGCTTCGCGTAATAATCCCGCGTCTGCATAAAGCAGACCGAGCGTGAGATGTGACGAAGCGTGAGCTCGACGCGCGTTTGCCAGCTCGTTCGCTTTCGTTTGCTCGAGAATACGAAACTTCGCCTGCGGCGCGGGCGGGCTCGGCGAGGTCATTTCCTGTTCGTCTTTGGTCGCTTTCACCTGCCACGAATAGACGTGACCGCGCGGTAGCGTTGTCGTCCAGGTGAGCGTCGTGAGTTGAGGACTCGCAGTTACGGGTGTGAACTTTTCGTCGTAGACTTCGACAACGTAACCAGTCGCGCCTTCAAGTGCTGACCAGCGAAACGTCGGTCGGTTGGTGAGCAGGACGTTTCCGAGCGGTTCGAGCACGGAGAAGTCGCGCTGCGCGTTGTCCGCGCCCATCAAGGAGCTTGGTGGCCGCGTGAGTCCTTGAAGTTGCGCAGACTTTTCGATGCGTCCGGTGCTCAGTGCTTTCCTCACGAGGTTTTGGTAGGACGGCGGGAGGTTGTCAGCGCCTGAGAGTGTTCCGTCGCGACGCAAAGACAAAATACCGGAGCCGTCGTTGACCTCGGCGACGATTGCCGCGGGCTGTTGTGCCGGTTGCGAGTCAGATGGCGACGGCGGCGCAGTGGGTTGCGGCGTGGGCGCGGTTGCGATTTGTTGGTCAGGCTGTTGTGGCGTTCGCCAAACAACCCACGCGATCACCGCGAGCAAAAGGATCGCGAGCGCCGCGCCGCCGAAAGCGGGAATTGGAGACACGCGAAACGGCGCCATTAACGCGCGGAGAGTTTTTCGCCACGAACTCTCAGCGGATGACGGAACCGTGGCTGGTCGAAGTTCATGCTGCTCGTCATCGAGCGACGGCGCAATCTCATTTCTAAACTCGCGCAGATCGTTAACCGCCGCCACGCACTGCTCGCAGTGAGTCAAGTGATCCGCAACCGTCTGCAACGCTTCACCGGCGAGACTTCGTTCAGCATACGCGGCTGTTTCTTCCATCGTCAGGTGAACAGGTTCCGCAGTTTCCTCAAAAACCTGCGAGCGCAGCTCAAAAAACGCCGCTTCGCCGTTTCGCGCGCTTTCGATCCGCTGCCGGCAAACGTCACAACCAGCGAAATGATCGGTGACCGCCAGCAGTTCCGCCGCGGATAGCCGGCGCCGGCAGTAGTCCTCAACCTGTTTTTGAGTCAGATGTTCAACCACGATTTTCTCTGGTCCGCCGGCCGGGGTCCCGGAGGCAGCTATCTGGATAAGTTGGCGAAAATTGCTGCGTATTACCATCCGATATTACCAACCGCATTAAATGAATCCTTTCAGCCGTCGGGTTAACCGTTCGCGGCCTGACTTACGGGCGTTTATCACCTGTTGCCGCGTTAGTCCCAACAACTCCGCGATCCTTGCATCTTCCAACGGCAGTTCGTTCCACATCTCCGCGAGGCTTTCGGCAGTCATCTCCAGCGCGTTTGCCAACTGGCGCAAAGTCGCGATTCCGATGGCGGGAAAGAGCGTGATGCAACCGAAACCGCTCGCCTCTTTCAGGTTCAACAACAACGCCGCGCGCTGGTTGCGCGGAAGCTGCTGCAACTCCTCCCACAACCTTTGCAGAAACATCCGCTTCTCGATGCGCCACGCCGGATCGGGCTCCGTCACGTCCGCAACGGACGCAGCCGCGTCGTCGTCTTCCGCGAGTGATTCGATGGGTTGATCGCTGACTCCGAGTAGCGACGCAACCGCATTCAGCAATTGGTCGAATTCAATTGGACCGCGAACGTGGTTAAAGATCGCGGCCAGGGTGTCAACCAACGACTTGCTACCCGTAGCCGGAGGGATATGGGTTGATAGGACTTCGGTGTCCGGCGTGCGCCGCGTCGGGAGTTTCTGTTCCTGCCACGCTGCAAAACCGGTGACGAGCTGGCCCTCGTGGTCCTGCCAGAGGGCAAAGCCGCGTTGCCGCGTGACGAGGTAATGCAGCCGGTTTTTTAGCGCGTGTCTTTCCGGAAACTGCCGTCGCAACCAGCGCGCGCACGCGCGATGGGCGATGACTGCCGCCATGCCGCGCAGGTCGCCAATCGGATGCCCGTCGGGTACTTTGCGAAACTTCTGCAACTGCGCGAGTAGTTGCAGCACGACTTCCTGATAGATGTCGTCGCCTTCCGCGCGTTGCGCTGGGTTGAGACGTAGCTTGAAACGGATCACGCCTTTGATTACCGGCTCGGCGTGAACGTTGATGAGTTGAAGTAAAAGCTCGCCGGCTTGATCGTCGCTCGCCTCGACGAGAGGTTGGAGTATCGCGTCGATCTTTGCCGGCGACTCTTTCATCAGTGCTTGTAAGAGCGTTATTCGTGTCGCAGCGCGTCGGTTAATTCGACCCTCGTCGCCTTGTACGCGGGCACGAAGCACGCGAGCATGGCGATGCCAATCTGCAAAAGCGCCACCACTGCATAGACCAAAACGTCGCTGCCCGCGCCGGCAAACATGAGCGACGAGATCAGCCGTCCGGAGGCAAACGCCAGTAGCAGTCCCACGACAACTCCGGCGCCGACGATAAACAGACCTTCTTTCATAATCATCGACATTATGTCAGCACGACGAGCGCCGAGAGCCAGCCGGATTCCGATCTCGCGAGTCCGCCGGCTGGTCGAGTAGTTGACCACCGAAAAGACGCCCACAAGCGCGAGCGACAATGCCAGCACTCCGAAAAGCGCCGTGAGCGTGGACACGACGCGCAGCATGAGCAGCGACTCGTTCAATACTTCCGACAGCGGTTGTGCATCGCGCAGGACCACGTTCTGGCCCAGCGCATCGACCGCGTTGCGCAGCGAAGGCAGCAGCGCCATCGGCTCCCCCTGGCTGCGCACGTGCAGCGTCATTGCCGGATTTCGCTCCTGCATCATCGGCCGATAAAAGAAAGGTTCCGCGTCTTTCTGAAAGATATAGGCGTTGGCGTCTTTCACTACGCCGACAATTTCAAATCGTGTTGTGGCGGTGTCTCCGCCGATGGTGAGGTATTTCCCGAGCGCGTTCTGGCCGGACAAGTAACGGCGGGCCAGTGCCTCGTTGACGATCACGGTGCGCGCCGCTCCGTCCTTGTCCTGATCGGTGAACTCGCGTCCGGCGATCAAAGTCATGCCCATCGTTTTGAAGTAATCAGAAGCGACGACGCCGTTCAGCACGTCCATGTCTTCATCCGCGCGCTGGGTGTAATTCTCGACTCCGATCGTGGTTTGGCGCCGTCCGCCGCCTGAGGGAACGAAGTCGGCGAAGCTGGCCGCTTCAACACCGGGCAGCGACCTCACGCGCTCGAGTATCTCGTTGTAAAAGCGAATTCGCGCCGCCGTGTCGCGGCTGTCGAGAGACTCGACGTCGGG
>DASUOZ010000733.1:0-5773 GCA_036276375.1 Pyrinomonadaceae bacterium
GAACGTGAAGCATCAACGCGTTGGAGTAGTACAGTCGTCCATTGATCTTCGCCTGGCCGTCGATAACGGCATCCAGCAATGGCCTGGTGCCGTCACTACCCGCGGGTGGGGAAGCCATCGCAATCGTGCCGGAGGCGACACCGACTCCGGCGGCAATAGCAAGCGACGGACTCTTTTCGAGAAACTTTCGCCGTGACTTGTTCATGAGTGTTCTCCTTTTCGAGGGCTGGTTGGGATAGAGGGAGGGTGAGCGGAGTATGCTCCCCGATCGCCAGCCTGTCAACGTCGTTAGCACATCGCTACCGCGTCGCTGTCCTGCCTTAACCGCGACCATGGCGCGTCTGCGGTTACGCTCGAGCCCTCAGTTTTTCACGGCCTCGAGGTAAAAGTTCCGATTGACCTCGAAGGTTTTGATGTCTTCAGGAAAGTCGAAGGTCTGCTTTGTCTCCGTGGGTGTTAGTTTGACCTCTTTACCGTTGATTGTTACGCGCAACGGCATCGCGAAGCCCTTCACGACTCTTTCATAGTTAAACGTAACGGTCTTCCCGTTCACGCTGTACTTCAACAGCGGAATCATCGTCGTGCGCAGGTATTGGTCGAACACTTTGCTGAGATCGATGCCGGCCTTGGTCGAAATATAGGATTCGATCTGTTGCGTGGTGACGGTCTGGTGCCAGAAATCCGCGTTGAGCCCGCGCATGATCGAGAGCCACTTCGCATCGTCGTTGATGATGTGGCGAATAGTGTGGAGCATGTTTCCGCCTTTGGGATACATGTCTCCCGAGCCTTCGCGATTTGAGCCGTAAACGCCGATGACGGGCTTGTCGTTTCTGATGCCGCGTCGAGTGCCGACCACGTAGTCTTCCGCGTCTTCCTTCCCGAAGTGATATTCGACAAAGAGATTTTCTGTGTAATTCGCGAAGCCTTCGTGAATCCACATGTCGGCGGCGTCTTTCATCGAGATGTTGTTGCCAAACCACTCGTGCGCCGATTCGTGCACAATGATGAAGTCGAACTTCATACCGACGCCGCAGCCACAAGGATCCCGTTGCAGATAACCATTGCGAAACCAGTTGCCGTACGTCACCGAGCTCTGGTGTTCCATTCCCGGATACGAAACGGTAACCAGCTTGTAGCTGTCTTCATAAAACGGATACTTCCCAAACCAGTGCTCGAAAGCCTCGAGTGTGCGGGCCACTTCCTTGAACTGACTGAGCGCGGCCTCTTTTTGATGAGGCAGGATCCAATAGTCAACGTCCAGCACGCCGCCTTTACCGCGGTACTCTTCCGAAAGATGAATGTAGTTGCCGATGTTTACGTTCACGCCGTAGTTATTGATCGGGTTCAGCACTTCCCAGTGAAACGTTTTCTTCTTGCCGCCAACGTCGTGGTCCGTCTTTTTCAAACGACCGTTGGAGACAGCAACCAGACTTTCCGGCACCGTTACGCTGATCTGCATGCCGCGATCGGGCTCGTCGGCGCCGTGATCCTTGTTGGGCCACCAGATACTCGCGCCAATGCCCTGACACGTCGTGACGATGAACGGATTGCCGAGATCATCGCGTCCCCAGGTAATGCCGCCGACCCACGGCGGGTTCTTACTAACCGTCGGCACGCCTTCATAAAACACTTCGATCTTGTCTTCCACGCCTTGGGCCAGCTCCTTCTCAAACGTGACCCAGTACACGTTTCCTTCGCGTTCGAACTTGAGCTGCGAGTTGCCATGCGTGATCTGCGTGACCGCCAGCGGCGGCTGCAAATCGATCTGCATCTTGTTTCCGGGTTTCACGGTCTTGAAGGTAATTACGTTCGACCCTTTCAACCTTCGAGTTTCCGGCAAGAACTCAACCTTGAGGTGGTAATGCTGCAGGTTCCACCACTCGCGTTCCGGCGTGATTGACCCGCGCAGCATCTCCTGCCGCGTGATATTTTCCGTTTGCGCGACGAGATAAGCCGCGCCAAAGTGCAACTGTAAGAAGATCGCAACCGCAACAATTTTCAGTTTACGCATCAAGACTCCATTATTTAACGGCCACGGACTAACACAGACAAAACACTGACTGTCAAATCGATCGGTCGGTGTTCGTCCGTGTAAGTCTGTGGCCTTCACCTGACTCAATGTTAGAATTCGTGCTCTGCTTATGCCGAAAACTTTCGACTGTCCCAAGTGTGGAGCGCCCGTAACGTTCGAGCCTTCTCCAGACCCCAACAATCCAAAAGCGACGTTGCGCTGTGCTTATTGTCACAGCCAGTTGATCGCTCCAAACGAGCTCGCCGGACAACCAGCACGCGTGGTTCGTATCCAGTTCGGACTTGATTCAGGCGCCAGGTTTCCCAAGTGGCTCTGGTTGCTGCTGGCGATCCCGCTGTTCGTACTCGTTGTCGTCGGGCTCGGCGCAGCCGGCGTGCTGGCGCCGGCATTTTACTCGGTAAGCCGCACTACGAACCAACCCAGCAATCCACCCATCGGTCCAAAAGCGCCGCCGAAGGAAAGCGGCAACAGCTTCGCGAACGTCCTGCTGACGTTTGGCAGCGAGGGAATCGGACCGGGAATGTTTTCCGACGCGCGCAGCATTGCCGTCGACGGCGCGGGGCGGATCTACGTCGGTGAATACACGGGCGGGCGCATTCAGGTCTTCGATCCTGCCGGAAAGTTTCTTAGTCAGTGGAACATCGGCGATCGCAAGACACTGATTCGCGGAATGGCTGCGGACCGCAAAGGCACGGTCTACGTTGTGCACGGCGGCGGCATCGATCGATATCGAGGCGAAACTGGAGAGAAGCTCGACCCGATCAGGTACGAGAGATCGGGTGCGGATGACGTGACTGTCGGCGCGGATGGTGGACTCGTAGCAGCGTGGCATGCCAGTCGAGACGACATCGTCACGTTCGATGCGAACGGCAAGGTGCTGCTCACCGTTCCGGCTGCGATCAGCGGCGCCAGTGGCGACTCGGAGTTGAGCATGCGAGTTGCCGTTGACGGCGCGGGTTACATCTACGCGCTCGGCAGATTCAACGATGCGGTGTTCAAGTTTGGCCGCGACGGCAAGTTTATGAATCGTTTCGGCGGCGGAGGCGATCAGCCGGGACAATTGCGATCCGCTTACTCGATCGCCGTTGACGGCTACGGCCGGGTATACGTCGGCGACATGAAAGGCATTCAGGTCTTCGACACGAACGGCCGGTACGTGAACGTGCTTAAGCCAAAGGGCATGGCGTTTGGCATGGTCTTCAACGACAAGAACGAGCTCTTCGTCGTAGCGCGCGACCGCGTGATCAAATACGCGGTTCAAGCGCAGTGAACGTTCTGTGTGATCGCTCAACGAGCCCACCCGACAGCGCGGCGCCAATCGAGTTCCTTCTCGTTCAGCCGTCGAGCTGTTAACCTCGGCCCGCAGGGAGCTTGTGTTCGCCAGCGTCTCGTCAGCGGAGTATATCGTCTGCTAGTCTCCTCTAACTATGGCGAAAACTGATAAGCCCGACGCGCGAAGTGGAAGCGAAACCGCGCCCGAACGGTTTCTGGACCGTTATCTCGGTAACACAGTTCACCTCTTCCTTTCATTCCTCACCGTTCTGATCCTTGTAGCCGCGGCGATCGCGACGGTGGAAATCATCATTCGCGACATACCACTGCTGTGGCGTACGACCAGTGAGTACGACGCGCTGCATGAGATCATTCAGGATGTGTTGCTGGTAGCGATCGCGGCCGAGTTAGCGTTGCTGTTTCTCTTTCACCGGACGAGTGCGGCGGTGGAAGTTCTGATCTTCGTCATCGCGCGCAAGATGGTCATCTCCGGCATCTCCGGCCTCGAGCTGCTCGCCGGCGTCGCCGCGCTAGCGGGTCTGGTAATAATCCGCTTCTACTTCATCCCCACCGGCAAGAAATACAACGGACAAGCCCAGGATTGAGCTGGTGCTGGACTGAGCAAAGACCCTGATTCGATTCACACTCCGCAACGAGGAGTGCCGCACTGTCCCGCCTCGCCTGTGTTTGGACCGAGGCGGGAACAGCCGGCACTAACACGACAACCGCAAAGAGAATGCGATCGAGTCGTCGCATGAATTGCTTACCGTGCCGGGTTCTTCAGGATCGCAGCCAGCGCCTGCAAGCGCGTTGCGTCTGGTCCAGTCTTACTTCCGGCAGCGGTCTCCAACGACGGCGCCAGCTTCTTGAGACTGGCCACCGATGATTTTTTCAGCTTTGACGCCTCGGCTTTCTGAATCGCCTGGCGCACCGCAGCGATCTGATCCGCCGGCAAAGCTTGCGAACGCTCCAACTGATCGACGTAAGCCTTCGCTACCACCAACTTGCGCGGCCACTCGATCTTCTGCTGGTTCTGAACGTTCAACTCGCTGAATTGAACCGTCTTCGCAGCGTCGATCTCGTTTTGGGTGAGGTTCTTCGTCGGCGTCAGTTCAAAGATGTCCAGACCACGTGCGATCTCGGAGGCGTAGATGCGGCCGTTGTACCAGTACGCGGACCAGTGACCACCGAGCACGAGCATGTTGGGATAGATTGGACCACGATCGAAATACGCGATTTCGACCGGATTAGCGGCGTCAGTGAAGTCCACAACGGAGATGCCGCCCTGGTACCACGCCTGCACCTCGATGTCGCGGCCGGGAACGGGAATTAGCGAGCCGTTATGGGCCACGCAGTTTTCACTGTCGGCTTGTGCCGCGGGCAGCTTGTAGTAGCTGGCGAATTTCAGCTTGTTGTTTTCGACGTTAAAGACCGCGTCCGCGCCCCATTTGTTCGGGTCGTTTGCACGGCAACGCGCGCCGAGTCCGCCGCCCCACTCATCAGTGAACACGACTTTCTTACCGTCATTGGAAAACGACGCCGAGTGCCAGTAGGCGTAATTCGGATCGTTTACGGCGTCGAGACGTTTCGGATTCGCCGGATCCTTGATGTCGATCAGGATTCCGTTTCCGGAGCAGGCGCCGGCAGCGAGACCAATCGCCGAGTAAACGGTGATGTCGTGACATTGATCGGTGGCCGCGGGTTTGTCTTTGCCGTGTGTGGCGCCGCTCATCAGCCCCGCCGGTGAGCCGGTTTGCAGATCGCTGAACAATCGCGGGCTCGAGACGATCTGCGCGTTCTGCGGCGCTGCCAGCGGCACCTTGATCACGTCGATACGAAACAGCGCCGTGTTGGGATCTTTGTCCGGCGCCTCACCCGAACACCCGGCCAACTCCTCGTTCTGACGGACAAAGGAAGTTCCCGAAACGTAGATGTAGACGTTGTTCTTGTCGTTTGGATCGACGACGAGCGTGTGCGTATGTGAGCCGCGGCACGTTTGTACGGCGGCGACCTGCTTCGGTTTTGTTATGTCAGTGATGTCGAAGATTCTCACGCCGCGAAAACGATCTTTTTGCGCGGGCGGCGGTGCAGGTTTGTTCTCTTGTCCTGCAGGTGGCGCCGGCGCCGGCACGGGTGGAAAACCCTCCGTGCCGCAGTCGAGCCGGCCGTTGGCCATTTCCACCGACATGAACAGCAGGTTTTTATGAACCGAGACGTCGTTCTGGCCACCGGGACAAACCATCGTGGTCAATAAACTCGGCTTGTTCGGATTTGAGATGTCAAAGATATTCAGACCATAGAAGTTTCCCTGAAACAGGTGATTACCCTGGAACGCAAGGTCTGAGTTCGCAAAAGCCAGTTGAGCCATAACTAGCTGTATGGGCTTCGGGATTTTCGCTAAGTCACCCGCGCCAGCGCCCATTAGACCGAGTGTCTTCTCTATCTTCGGATCATTTGGGTTGTCGGAGC
>DASUOZ010000734.1:0-6157 GCA_036276375.1 Pyrinomonadaceae bacterium
GGCTGAGTCGTTCGAGAAAAGTCTCGACGTCTTCTTCCGCGGGCTGCGCTTCGACTGGCGCCGGCGGCTGCTCGTGCGGCGGCTCGGGCGGGGCCGTGGGTTTGGCCCGGGCGGCCGCCGTCTGACTGGCGAGCACAAACGACCAGTGCTGTCGTTCGACCAAACCGGCAAGCGCCAGCGAATAAATAATGACGAACGCGTCGCTCTCGCTGACGCCGCTCACGGCCAGTAAGTCCTGCAACGGTGCGGCACGCTCGAGTCGCGAGAGAACAAACCCTTCCGTTGGAAGCAGTTTGTCATAACTGAGCGCGGTTGCGACCGGAGAGATCAGTTCGTCCGGAACACGAAAACGCGAGGCGGCAAACTTTGGCGGCGTGCGCCGGCCAGCCTCTAGCAGCAACGCCGGAAGATCGACGTTGAGTTTTGTCTGTTCGTCCAAACGCGCACGCGGATCGAAGTCCCACGCGCCGTCGGTCCAGGAAAGTACGACACGCAGAATATCGGTGACTTGTTTTGTTTGAACCTCTTCGGCTTTAGCCGTGGAGATTAGGTGATCCGCGGAAAGCGCCTTGACGAGCTCGAGGTCAGGGCGGCGTTCGTCGTAACGCGCGAGGGCCGCTTCGTTGAGCCCGCCTTTTAACAAGTATTCGCGGAGCCGCAGCGTACGCAGGTTACTGGCGGCGTAGATGAGATCGCTTTTTTCGAAGTAAATAACAACCTTGATCCGGTCGTGTTCGAGTTGGAGTTTGCCGGCGAGAGACTTTGCGGCGATCTCGCGAATGAGTTCTCCGGGCGGATGTTCGCTGAGTTGGCCGTTCATTTCTGACGCAACGGGCATGATAGCGCACTGCAGGAGTTAAAAAGAAGCCAAAGCCGCCGTCGGTCGCGTAAAAAAGGGGCTTTGACAGTCGAGGAAGCGGAATCTATAGTGATGCCACATTACAATCTCTGTTCGACCCCCACGGATGAAGTGTCTCAAGCAGGTTGAGGTCTATGAGCGAAACAGCACGTAAAAGTGTCGACAGAGCTACAGAGCAAAACGATGTTGCGCCGATGAATGTTACTGAAAACTCACCGCAACGCGTCGAGGAACTGATCGCGGAGCTGAGAAAGCGCACCGCGGAACTGGAAGAAGCCAACCGGGAGTTGCGGCGGGTGTCGCACTACCGCTCGCTGTTTCTGGCGCGGATGTCACACGAACTGCGCACGCCGCTGACGTCGATTCTCGGTTTCAGCGAGATTCTGTTGGATCAGGAAGAACTGACCGAAACCCAGCGTCGGTTTTGTCAAAAGGTTCAGGATTCGGGATTTCAGTTACAGGCGAGTTTGAATCAACTGGTCGATCTCTCGCGCATCGAAGCCGGGCAAACGGAAGTTTTCCTACAGGAGTTTCCCCTGCGCGAAACGTTGCGCGAGTCAGTCGCGGCGGCCGGACGCATGGCTCACAAGCAGCAGGTGAAGATCGAATATGAAGTCGCGCCGGAGATCACGACTGTCGTCTCGGACCAGGGAAAGTTGCGGCAGGTCCTTTTCAACTTCATCGCCTGGGCCGTCAGTCGCAGTCCTGCGGGCGAATCGGTGAAGGTCACCGTGGAGATGGACGACCAGTCGAATCTTGATGTCCGGGTGAAAGATAACGGCGAGCCGCCGAAAGACCCTTCAGGAGTTTTTGATCCGGAGCACAGCAGCTCGGCCCACGAGCCCAACATCAACGAACTGGGAATCATCATCGGCCGCAAACTGCTCGAACTGATGAACGGAAACGTCGTGTTGCATAACAGCGTGCCGCGTGGTCTGGAAGCAAGGATCACGATGCCCGCGCGGCCCGCCAAAGCCTAGACCCAAACCAGATACGCGAAGGTAACAGACCAGACCCCTGACGCATGGAAGAGATTCAAATTCGTGAATGTACAACCGTCGAAGAGTTTGACAGTTGCGTTGCCCTTCAACGCGAGGCTTTTGGACTTCCGGATCTCGAGATCTCTCCGCGTCGTCACCTGATCGTGTCGCGACAAGCGGGCGGGTGGACGCTCGCGGCGTTTGCCGGCGATCGGATGATTGGCTTTGTGCATCATCTCGCCGCCGTGCGGCCCGACAACGAGATCTACGGCTACTCGCACATGATGGCGGTAGCCAGGGACTATCAAAACAAGGGAATCGGCGCAAAGTTGAAATGGGCGCAGCGCGATCGCGTGCTGGCCGAGGGACGAACGTTTATTAAGTGGACGTGGGACCCGATGCAGGCGCGAAATGCGCATTTCAATTTGAACCGCCTCGGCGTCACGGTCGACACGTACGGCGACAACTTTTACGGCACTGACTACTTCGCCGACCCGGCGCAGGCAGAAGCAGAAGCTCCGGGGCTCCAAAGCGACCGGCTTTTTGCGCGTTGGGATTTAGCGGCGCCACGCGTCGTGGCGCTCGGCGCTGGTTTAGAAGCGCCGATCCAGGCGCAACCGGCCGGGTTTGTGGCGATACCCGCGGAATGGGGCGCGCTGGTGAAACGAGATCCACCACGTGCCCGCGACGTCCAGGCGCGCGTGCGGCAGGAGTTCAAAGAAGCCTTTGCGCGGCAACTCGTTTGCGCGGCGTTTGAACGCGGCGCTGAGGAATCACGGTATCTCTTGTTTGAGCGACAAGGGCATAAATCACAAGAATGACGTTTTCGAAGTTTGACCGTTATGTGGATCGACACGCGCGGAGCTTTACGGAAAGGTTACAGAGCCTTTGCCGGATGCCGTCAGTGGCCGCGCGTGGCACCGGCATGCGCGCGATTGCCGAAACGGTCGAACAGTTGATGCAGCGCGTCGGTATCGGCACCCGCACGTTCAGGGTGGGCTCCGGTTATACGATCATCTACGGCGAATGCGGCAGTGGTCCGAAGAGTTTTGTTGTTTACGGTCATTACGACGTCCAGCCGGTGGGCCACCTCACCGAATGGAGCTCTGGTCCATTCGCGGCCACGATTCAGGACGGAAAGTTATACGCCCGCGGCGCCGCGAACAGTAAAGGCGACCTCATCGCTCGCCTGGCCGCCGTCGAAGCCTATCAAAAGACGTTTGGGAAGCTGCCGGTGACGTTGCGTTTTCTCGTCGAAGGCGAAGACGGACTGGGCAGCCCGAGTTTGTACAGTTTCACGAGCGAGCATGCCGAGCTTCTGAAAGCCGACGGGTGTTTGTGGGACGAAGGCGCGCGCGACACGAAAGAGAATCCGGTCGTGAGTCTCGGTTTCAAAGGCATCACGTTTCTCGAGCTGCGCGCGTTTGGCGCGCGTTCCGATCTGCATTCGAAGTGGGGCACGATCGTTCCCAATCCTGCCTGGCGGCTCGTGCAGGCGCTCGCCACGATCACTTCGCCTAAAGGCGTTATCACGATTGACGGGTTTTCTTCGCACGTTGCCCCGATCAGCGATGAAGACGCGGAAGCGTTGAAGACCATCGAGCTCGACGAAGCCGGGCTGAAGCGCGAGTTTCGCATCGGCGGCTGGGTGCGATCGATGAAAGGGCAAACGCTGATCAAAGAGCACATCTTTGGCGCGACCTGCACGATCTGCGGTATTCACACGGGCCACACTGAAGCAGGCGCAAAGACAGTTTTGCCGAGTACGGCGATGGCGCGTCTCGACTTCCGCCTCGTGCCGGATCTGACGGCCGAGATCGTCGTTGGGCTGCTACGCGAACATCTCGACGTGCGTGGCTTCAAAGACATCGAGATCATTGAACTGGGCAGCGCGCCGCTCGCGAAGTCGTCGGCGAAGTCGCGCATTGCGCGCGCGGTGGTGGAGTCGACGACGGAGGTTTATGGCCGGCCGGCGATCGTTTATCCGATGGATCCGTCGAGTGGACCAGTAGGCGCCGTTTGCGGAGTGACGCAGCCGCCGACCCCGGTCGCTTCGTTTGGCACCGGCTACGCCGGATCGAACCCACACGGACCGGACGAGAACATCCGCATCGACGATTTCCTGCAAAGCATCAAGCTCGTCGGGCGCGTGCTGTATAAACTGGCGGAGTCGAAATCGAAGCACGTGGAAACTTCGGTGAGCGAAGACTTCAAGTCGACCGCGCAGCTGCCGCGCATGAAACACGCAGACTAGAAGGAGTGACTTTGGCGGCGAAGGCAACTGCACGCGAGATCGAGAAACTGCGCGACGAGATCCGCCATCATGACGAACTCTACTACGTCAACAACTCTCCGGAGATTTCCGATCGCGAATACGACGAACTGCTCGAAAGGCTGCAAAAGCTCGAGCAGGCCCATCCTGACTTAATCACGCCCGACAGTCCGACGCAGCGAGTCGGTGGCCGGCCCGCCGAGGGATTTCCGGAAGTGGTCCACAGCCGGCAGATGCTCTCGCTCGACAACAGTTACAACATTGACGAACTGCGCGCGTTTGACGATCGTTGCCGCCGGCTCGCGGAGGGACGGCCGCTCGATTACGTCGCCGAGCTGAAGATCGACGGCCTTTCGCTATCGTTGCAGTATGCGGACGGATTGCTCGTGCGCGGTGTGACACGTGGTGATGGACGCATCGGCGAAGACGTCACGCAGAATGCGAAGACGATTCGCAGTGTGCCGTTGCGTTTCAAGAACGATGTGAAATTGATTGATTCGAACATTGAAGTTCGTGGCGAGGTGTTTATTCCGCGCGACGTGTTTGAGAAGACAAACGCCGAACGCGAGGAAGCCGGCGAACCGCGGTTTGCGAATCCACGGAACGCGGCGGCCGGCGCGATCCGGCAGCTCGACTCGCGTCTGGTCGCACGCCGCAAGCTCGACATGTTTGTTTACGATCTTTTCGTCGGCGGCGGGCGTAAGCCGTTTCCGACGCACTGGCAAGCGCTCGAGTGGCTGCAGGCGGCCGGCTTTCGCGTGAACCCGCATCGCAAAGTTTGTAAGACGATTGACAAAGTCATCGACTTCGCCAACGAGAAAGAAGCGTTGCGGGACGATCTCGGTTATGAAATCGACGGTCTGGTCGTGAAGGTCAACTCCACCGCGTTGCAGGATGAGTTTGGCGCGACGACCAAGGCGCCGCGTTGGGCCATCGCGTACAAGTATCCAGCGCGGCAGGCGTCGACGCAGGTTCTGGACATCAAGGTCCAGGTCGGGCGCACGGGCGCGTTAACGCCGGTGGCGTATTTAGAGCCGGTCTTTCTGGCCGGCACGACAGTTTCGCGCGCGACGTTGCACAACGAGGACGAGATCAAGCGTTTGGGCGTGAAGATCGGCGACTGGGTGATGATTGAGAAGAGCGGCGAGATCATCCCGAAGGTGCTGAGCGTCGTCACGTCAAAGCGAACAGGGAAGGAAAGGGAATTTGAGCCGCCCGAAAGGTGCCCCGTTTGCGGCGGACTGATCTCCCGAATCGAAGGTGAAGTGGTCCCACGTTGCGTGGCCGCCGATTGTCACGCGCAACTGATGGGACGGCTGCTGCATTTCGCGTCGCGCCGGGCGATGCGGATCGAAGGGCTTGGTGGAGCCTTGGCGCAGCAACTGATCGCGGAAAAGCTGGTGAACGACGTGGGGGATCTTTATTCGCTGACTTTGGACCAGGTCGCGGGTCTCGAGCGCATGGCGAAGAAGTCGGCCACGAACCTGCTGGAACAGATCGAAGCGAGTAAGAGCCGCGATCTTACGAACCTGATCTACGCGCTCGGCATACGCCACGTCGGCGAACGGACCGCGGGAATTCTGGCCCACGAGGCCAGTTCGCTAGAACGTCTCGCTGAGATGTCCGTAGAAGAGCTGGATGCGATTCCGGAGATCGGACTCACGGTCGCCGAAAGCGTCCGCGACTGGTTCGACGATGAAGGGAATCGCGCGCTTTGTGATAGGCTGCGCGCGGCGGGCGTCCAAACGGAAAGCAAGCGTACGAGCAGCGCGACTCTCGACGAGCGTTTCGCTGGGAAACAGTTTGTCCTGACAGGAACACTCGCGGGTTTTACGCGCGATGAAGCAAAGGCCCTAATCGAGGCGCGCGGCGGACGCGTTAACTCTTCAGTAAGTAAAAAGACGGATTACGTTGTCGCCGGTGAAGCGGCCGGCTCGAAACTCGACAAGGCGCAGTCGCTCGGCGTCACAGTCATCGACGAAGACGCCTTCAAGGCGATGCTGGAGTAAACACCCATGAGCTCAGAACCTAAGAACTTGAAGTTGG
>DASUOZ010000735.1:0-14505 GCA_036276375.1 Pyrinomonadaceae bacterium
CGGATGATTGCGTCCCAGCAGTGCGACCGCGATGCCCGTGAAGCCGTAGTTATCAGAGAAGCCGTCGTAATAACGATAGCGATAACCGAGCACTTCGTTGATGCCCACCATGCCCGCGAGTGCGCCGGAAACGGCCATCGCTAAAATGATTTGTTTGCGAATCGAAATGCCGCCGTACTCAGCCGCGGTAGGATTGCTTCCCGTCGCGCGTATTTCGTAGCCCCACTTCGTGCGCCACAGAAACAGGTAGACCAGCAGACAGCAAAGCAGCGCGAGCAGAAACGCGAGGTTCAGCGGAATGCGTTCGGGAAAGCCAGGCACAAACTTCCCGAGACGAGCGATGTGCGCGCCCCAACCGATTGGCACTGTTTGCAGAATCGGATCGCCGGGAGCCTTGTAGAAATACTGCGTGAAGTAACTGACCAGCGAGACGGCGATGAAGTTCAACATGATCGTGTTGATGACTTCATGCGAACCAAAACGCGCCTTCAAAACACCGGGAATCGCGCCCCACAGCCCGCCGCTCAGAATCGCCGCGGCGCAGCACAAGGGCACCAGCACCCATGCCGGCCAGTTCGCGAGCGTGATGCCGACCCACGCGGTCGCAAACGCCGCGATGTAGAGCTGTCCTTCCGCGCCGATATTGAAGAGACCACAACGAAAGCCGACCAGCACGGCGAGCCCGGTGAAGATCAGCGGCGTCGCGTGAAAGAGCGTGTAACCGATGCCGTCGGGCCACGAGAGCGCGCTGCCGAGCAGCAGTCGATACGCAACGAATGGATTGTCGCCGACGAGCAGGATCAGAATGCCGCCGATAATGAATGCCGCAACGACGGCGATCAGAGGAAAAAGAAGTTCACGGGCGAGCTTGGTCACTTGTGTCTAATGGCCTCTCGTCATCAACAATCCTATTTCTTCCAGCGTTGCAACCTTCGGATCCAGTTCACCCGCGATGCGCCCTTCGTGAATGATCAGCAAGCGATCGGAAAGACTTGTCACTTCGTCCAGCTCAGCCGAAACAAGCAGAATCGCACAGCCCTGATCGCGCAAGCCCACCAACTGCCGGTGAATAAACTCGATCGCGCCAATATCAACGCCGCGCGTGGGCTGCGACACGAGCAGCACTTTCGGATTCACGTGATACTCGCGGCCGATGATCAGCTTCTGTTGATTGCCGCCCGAAAGCGCGCGCGCCGGTAACGCTGCGTTTCGTGGCCGAACGTCGAAGCCTTCGATAATCTCCGTCGCGCGGCGCCGGATCGCGTTCTCGTCAAGAAACACATCCCCGGCGAGGGCGGCGATCGGCGGGCGGTAATGAACACCGAGAATCGAATTCTCCGCCAGACTAAAATCAAGCAACAGCCCGCGACGATGTCTGTCTTCAGGAATGTGCGCGATGCCGAGCTCGCGCCGCACACGCGCGCCCAAAGTGTTCAGGGTCCTTCCGTCCGCGAGGATCTCGCCCATGATCTGCGCCGGCTGGACCAGTCCGGCAAGCGCTTCGATCAACTCCGTCTGGCCGTTTCCTTCGACACCTGCGATACCCACGATTTCGCCGCTGCGCACCTGGAACGAAACGTTATCGACGCGCTTCGCGCCCGTCGCTGTCGTCACAGTCAGACCGCGGACTTCCAAAGCGGCGTTTCCGACCTGCGCCTCGGGTTTTTCAACGCGCAGCAAAACTTCGCGGCCCACCATCATGCGGGCGAGCTCCGCGGCGTTTGTGTCTTTGGTCTGCACGCGGCCCACCACCTTGCCGTCGCGCATCACGGTCACTTCGTCTGAAATCGCCAGCACTTCGGAAAGTTTGTGAGTGATGATGATAACGGTCTTGCCCTGCTCACGCATGCGGCGCAGGATGCCGAAAAACTCTTCGACTTCGAGCGGCGTCAGCACCGCTGTCGGTTCGTCGAGAATCAACAAACGCGCGTGCCGATAAAGTGCCTTTAGTAGTTCGACGCGTTGCTGTTGTCCGACCGAAAGATGTTCGACTGGTTCGTTTGGATTGACGGCGAGTTTGAACTCTTCTGAGAGTTGCCTGATTTGCGCGGCCGCGCTTTTGAGGTCAAGAGCGAACGTACTGCCGGGTTCGGCGCCGAGCACGATGTTTTCCGCGACGGTCATAGTCTCGACTAGCATAAAGTGCTGGTGGACCATGCCGATGCCGAGTGCGATCGCGTCGTGCGGCGAACGGATGTCGCGCACCTGGCCGTCAACAACGATCTCGCCGCTGTCGGCGGTGTAAAAACCGTAGGCGATGCGCATCGCCGTCGACTTGCCGGCGCCGTTCTCACCTACGATTGCATGAATTGTTCCGGGCTTAACGACGATGTTGACGTGATCGTTAGCCAGTACATCGCCGAAGCGTTTTGTGATCTGTCTGAGTTCGAGCATTCTGAGGTCAGTGCCACAAAAAGGCACAAGAAGCACAAGCCAGAACAGGTACTCAGTTGGTCTACCTCAATGCCTTTGTGCCTTTTGTGCCTCTTTGTGGCTTAAGTTCCCATCGCATCCGTCACTTTGATCTCGCCGGCGATAATCTTTCTCTTCGCCGTTTCAGCTTCCTGTATCGCTTCGGGAGAGACGAGGTCCTGATTGAACTGGTCCATCGCGTAGCCCACGCCGTCTTTATCCAGACCGAAAACGTGCAGCCCCGGTGAGAATTGACGGTTCACGACGTCCCTGACGATGTCGTACACGGCGTTGTCAACGCGCTTGACCATGCTGGTGAGCACAAACCCCGGCTTCACCATGTTTTGATTTGAATCGACGCCGATGACGAAATGCGTGGCGCGCCCGTTCTGTTTTCCCTGTTGCTCGACGGCGTCAAACGCGCCGAGACCGGAGTTGCCGGCGGCGGTGAAGATCACGTCAGCGCCCTTGCCAATCTGGGCCAGCGAGAGTTCCTTGCCTTTTCCGGGATTGTTCCAGGCCGCGTCAGTCACGCCGACGTAGTTCTTATACACACGAATGTTTGGGTTAACTGATTTGGCGCCTTCTTCGTAACCCGTGGCGAAACGATGAATCAGCCCTATATCCATGCCGCCCAGGAAACCAATCGTTCCAGTTCGCGAAGCTTTCGCCGCTAAGATTCCAACGAGATACGAACCTTCGTGCTCTTTGAAAACAAGCGACGCGACGTTCGGCAACTGGCTGACGCCGTCGATGATGGCAAACTGAATGTTGGGATAGTCCTTCGCGACCTGTTCCATGATCGGCGCCTGCGCAAAACCGACGCCGATGATCAGGTCGAAGTTGCGTTCGGCAAACGCGCGCATCGCCGGCTCGATCGCGTTCGGAGTGCCTGGCTCGATGTCGCGCAAAACAATCGGCAGGTCCTTCGCCGCGCGCTGCACGCCTTCCCAGGCGGCGGCGTTGAAGGAACGATCGTCCTTTCCGCCGATGTCGAAAACGATGCCGACCTTGATCTTCGTAGGATCTTCGGCCGCGGCCGCTCCGCCACAACCTGACAACGCGAACGTCAGCGCACCGAGCAGCGCCAAAAGGAAAAAAACTTTGTACTTCATTCGTTGACGATTTCCTTAACGAGCTTTTCGACCTCGGCCGGCGGTCCATCGCCGACGTGATACGCCGTCTGAATTCGTCGAGCCGCTTCCTTTGCGGCGGCTTCGTCAGTGCAGTAAACCACGCCGATTGCCTCGCCGCTTCGCACCTGCTCGCCCAACTTCAACTCGGAGATAAATCCAACCGTGGGATCGATCGTGTCTTCGATGCGCACACGCCCGCCGCCGATTGCCGCGATCGCGTGACCGATTTCCGTCGTGTCGACTTTCGTGATGTAGCCAGAGCGCGGGGATTCTACCTTAACGCTTTCACGTACTAAAGGCAGAAACGCGTCCGGCTCGTCGCAAACGCGCGGCTCGCCGCCCTGCGCCGCGATGTTCCGCCGCAAACACTCGAGCGCGTCGCCGGATCGCAGCACAGTTTGCAGACGCTCGCGCGCCGCGGCGATCGTCTTATCGACGTTCGCCAGCACCAGCATGTGCGCCGAGAGTTCGAGCGAAATCTCGAGCACCGGCTGGGCGCCTTTGTTTGCTTCACCACGCAGAATCTCGATGCATTCCTTGATTTCCAGCGAGTTTCCCACCGCCGAGCCGAGCGGCTGGTTCATATCGGTCAACAGCGCTCGCGTCTTGATGCCGCACGAGTTACCGGTGCTCACCAGCGCGTGGGCCAGATCTCTCGCCCGCGATTCTTCGCGCATAAACGCGCCGTTGCCGACCTTCACGTCGATGATCATCGCGTCGAGTCCGGCGGCGCCTTTTTTGGAAATGATCGACGCGACGATCAGCGGGATCGCCTCGACCGTCGACGTCGCATCGCGCAGCGCGTACATCTTCTTGTCAGCCGGCGCGAGTTCCGCCGTTTGTCCGGCCATCGCGTAGCCGACGTCCTGCAGGACTGTTTTGAACTCAGTCGCGCTGAGATTCACGCTGTAGCCGGGAATCGACTCGAGCTTGTCGAGCGTACCGCCGGTATGGCCCAGGCCGCGTCCGGAGATCATCGGCACACATACGCCACACGCGGCCACCAGAGGCGCAATGATGATCGACGTTTTGTCGCCCACACCGCCGGTAGAATGTTTGTCGGCTTTTGGCTTGGGAATGTCGGAGAAGTCGAGGATGTTGCCGGAGTTGAGCATCGCCTCGGTGAGGATCTGCTGCTCTTCCGGGGCCATGCCGTTGAGGTAGATGGCCATCAAAAGCGCGCTCACCTGGTAATCGGCTATGCGACCGCTAGTGACGCCGCTGATGAAGAACTCGATCTCTTCACGCGATAGACTCAGCCCGTCTCGCTTTTTTCGTATGACGTCCTGTGGTCTCAAGCTGCTTCCTTAGCTACTCTCCATCAGTACAGCGGCCTGAGCAGTTACTGCGAGCCCCTGGCCCACCGCATCGAGCCCTTCAGCTGTCTTCGCTTTCACACTCACACACGCGGCGTCAATTCCTAAAACGCCGGCGATGTTCTCACGCATCTTTTCGACGTACGGCCGGAGCTTCGGCGTTTCCAGCAGGATCGTCGAATCGACATTTACCACGTGCAGACTGCGTTCACGCGCCAACCACATCACGCGCGAAAGTAGTTCCAAACTGTTTGCGCCGCTCCAGTGCGGATCGTTATCCGGGAAATGAACGCCGATATCGCCTTCGCACAGCGCGCCGAGAATCGCGTCGGCAATCGCATGGGCCAAAGCATCGGCATCCGAATGTCCCTCGGCGCCGCGATCGGAACTGATATGCACACCACCAAGTATGAGCGGCCGCCCCTCGACTAACCGGTGCGTGTCGTTGCCGATACCGATCCGTATCATTCTTCCTTCAAAAACGTCTCAGCGATCAGGAGGTCACGGGGCGTTGTTATCTTAATATTTCCCGGGCTTCCGTCCACAATCGTCACCTCGTGTCCGAGCCGTTCGACGAGCGCGCTCTCGTCCGTCAACGCCGGATCGTGAACGTCAGCCTGGTCGTAAGCCGCGCGCAGCAACTCGTAACGAAAGCATTGCGGCGTCAACGCTTGGCGCAGGTTTTCGCGCGCCAACGTTTTGACGATCGCATCGTGTTCGACCAGCTTGATCGTGTCCGTCACGCGTGTGGCGAGAATGGCGGCGCCGCTGCGACGCGCGGCGGCGACCGTTTCTTCAATTTCTTCAACCGTGACGAACGGACGAACGCCGTCGTGCACCGCAACGATCTCCGCAGTCGCCGAACGAATGGTCATTAGACCACGTTTCACGGAGTCGGCGCGCGTCGCGCCACCCGGCACCACACGCGCGAGCTTACGCAATCCGTGTTTGCCTGCCTGCGCCAGAAAAGCGGCGGACTCCTCCGCGGGCAACACCACGATGACTTCCTGAATACTGTCGCACAACTCGAAGGGTTTCAGAGTGTGAAAGATTATGGGAGTTCCTGCAAGTTCGAGAAACTGTTTTGGCCGCCGGCTCGCGCGCGCGCCGCTCGCCATCCGGGATCCAGGTCCGGCGGCGGCAATGATCGCGATGTTCATGAACGGGAATCGGGAAACAGAGGCGGTGTGTCAGCTCTCGGTGATCGGTTCGCTATCGGTGATGCGAACCGGGTGCGGGCCGCTGCGTGACTCGCGCATGCGGCGGGAGCCGCCGTTGGTGCGGTGAATATCGCTGTGGCCGTTTTCAGCTTCTTCCCAGAGGCGACCGAAGATCATCTTGCCGGCGGTAGTTTGCAACACGCTGGTCACGGCGATGTCGGCGTTCTTGCCGATCAGGCGGCGCGCATTGTCGACCACCACCATCGTGCCGTCGTCGAGGTAGGCGACGCCCTGATTGTATTCCTTGCCTTCCTTGAGGATGAAGACGCGCATCGCCTCGCCGGGGAGGACGACGGGCTTGAGCGCGTTGGCCAGTTCGTTGATGTTCAACACACTGACGCCGCGCAACTGCGACACTTTGTTGAGGTTGAAGTCGTTGGTGACGATCACCGCGTCGAGTTGTTTGCCGAGCTCGATCAGTTTCAGATCGACTTCGCGAACGGACGGAAAGTCAGTCTCGACGATTTGAATGTCGAGCGAACTGTTGTTCTGCAAACGATTCAGCATGTCGAGACCGCGACGTCCGCGCTGTCGCTTGGACGAGTCGGGCGAATCAGCAACCTGCTGCAACTCGCGCAGGATGAATTGCGGAATGATTAGACTGCCGGTGAGGAATCCGGTTTCCGCCACGTCCGCTATGCGGCCGTCGATGATTACTGACGTGTCGAGGATTTTCAGATCGCGGCGCGCGACTTTGTCACTGAAAATTCCGCCCAGAGCTGAAAGGTCCAGGTAGTCGCCCTTCGCAGCGCCGACCATGAGGCCCACGTAGGCCATAAAGAATGTCAGCGCCAGCGTCAGGAATGTTTTGGCTTCAGCGTCGATTGCTTCCTGCCGGCTGATTAATGAACCGATTAAAAAAGCGCCGAGGATACCGAGAATCGAACCAACCGCGGCGCCGATGAGAGTTTTGAGGGTGGCGCGGCGGATACGCAGTTCAAAAACAATAATGCAGACAGCGATCAAGCCACCCGCACCGGCCGAGATCCACGGAGAATTGGCGACCGGTTTCAGGATGTATCCCGCTGAGATCAGAAATGCCGGGATTAATAGCCGTATGAGAACGACATCGGCATGCATAACGAAGGCATACTACCACGCCGCTATTGCCAGCGTCACGGAAATCGCGTCGTGAAACGCGTCTATTGATGGCTTAGATAGCCTTATTTGAATCGATAAGTAATTCTGCCGCGAGACAAGTCGTAAGGCGACATCTCAACACTCACACGATCGCCGACGAGGATTCGAATGCGATTCTTTCGCATCTTGCCGGAGATCGCCGCGAGCACGACGTGATCACTGTTATCCAGGCGGACTTTGAAGAAGGCGTTGGGCTGCTTATCGATAATCGTGCCCGACGCCGGAATAAGATCCTCTGCTGCCAATTAAAATTCTCCTTCAGGGCTGAACTGAGCCGCTGCACAATAACATTGCCGATTGCCGATTGCCAATTGCCGCTCCGCGATGTGCAGGCCACCCTTTGTCAAATCGGCAATCGAAAATCGGCAATCGACAATATTTTGAACCCGTTCAAAAACTCCTTGACACCCTCCCCGAACAGGCGTAGGCTGCGCTTAGTTGAACGTGTTCAAATTCAGCTAAGGAGGCTGACCATGAATATCGTAGTAAGCACCTACCTGGTTTACCTGGCCATCAGCATCGCGCTGACCATCTGGGTGGCCCACACGCTCCATAAGAACGGCCGCATCTTCCTGGTCGACGTCTTCCACGGCAACGAAGCGCTCGCCGATTCCGTCAATCACCTGCTCGTCGTCGGGTTCTACCTGATCCATCTCGGTTACGTCAGCATGGCCTTGAAGCTGGGCTACGTAATCAACAGCGCGCAGGAAGGGATTGAAGCCCTGTCCGTCAAGATCGGAATGGTGCTGCTCGTCCTCGGCGGCATGCACTTCTTCAACCTGTTTGTCTTCAGCCGCATGCGCCGGCGCACCAACCGTCAACATCATCCGCCCGTCGGACCGGATGCCTTCACCAGCGTCCAGCAGGAGGCCTGAGGCCATGTTTGCCCTAACCGTGCTTTACGACCCCGAATGTGGTTTGTGCCGCCGCGCCCACGAATGGCTGGCCGACCAGTCAAAACTCGTCGAGATGGCCTTCGTGCCGTGCGCATCAGACGAAGCGAGGCAGCGTTTTCCACAACTCAACCACGACTTAACCAGGCAAGACCTGACGGTGATCAGCGACGACGGCGCTGTTTACTTCGGCCCCAAAGCCTGGTTGATGGTGCTGTGGTCACTCAGCCGGTATCGCGATTGGTCCTATCGGCTCGCCAGTCCGGAACTGTTGCCGACGACGAAACGCGTGGTCTCGGCAATCTCACAGAATCGATACCAGATCAGCCGCGTCGCTGGTCTAAGCGGATAGGAGCGGGTAAGCCACATGGCGGGGATGCGCAAAAAGAAGGCAGTGAAAACGCACAAAGGCGATCAGACCAAGGCGCTGATTCTCGAGACCGCGCTCGACATCTTTCGCGAGCGTGGCTACGAAGAAACAACGATGCGCGCCATCGCCGAAAAAGCGGGCGTGTCGCTGGGAAACGCCTACTACTACTTCCGCTCGAAGGAGTATCTGATTCAGGCGTTCTATCAACGCCTGCACGACGAACATCTCGCGGCCTCGCTGCCGGCTCTCGAAAACAAAGACAACTTGAAAGCACGCCTGCTGACGGTGATGCGGCTCAGGATCGACATCATGAAACCGTACCACCATTTCGCGGGCGTGCTTTTCAAAACGGCGGCGCATCCGGAAAGCCCTTTGAATCCGTTTTCCGACGAGTCTGATCCCGTCAGAGAAGCAAGCATTCAGTTGTTTGCGAGAGTGGTCGAAGGAACAACGGCGCGCATTCCGAAAGACCTGAAAGGTGAACTTCCGTACCTGCTTTGGGTCTATCAGATGGGCATCGTGCTGTTCTGGATTCACGATCCATCACGCGGCCATCGCCGCACCTATCGGCTCGTCGATCATACCGTCGACCTGCTCGACAAACTCATTCATCTCGCCAGCAACCCGTTCATGCGCCCGCTGCGCAAGCAGGCGCTGCGTCTGGTGGAAGAGATTCGCGAAGCGTTACCGGACGATGACGATGAAAAGGAGGAACGATGATTACCGCGGCTTCTGTTCATCCACTGATTCACGAAAAACAGGTGCGTTCACCGGCAGTCGAGTGGCGACCTAACGTGACGACAGTTATGGCGCAGACTGCGGTCGGCTACGTCGCGGGCCACTTCCTGCTGCTTGTAGCTCATATTCTTTACTTCCCTGACCGGCGCAATCTGTTGTTCGTTTTTTTCCTGCTGGCGCTTCCGCCCCTTGGAGTGGCAGCAGGACTAATTGTAGGGCTAATCCTCTGGGCCGGTATGGAAATGGCAGGTGATAAGTTGAACACCGTCTTTCGATCCATTATCGCCGCAATCATGGTGGGTCTTGGCTGGCTGGCCTTCTCAGTGCTTTTGGACCGGCCGTTGCCTCCACCAACCTGGGGGTTGTCAATGATTCTCGCGCCGGGAATCGGGATCGGGTTGGTTACCGGTTCGCGTCTGCGATTGTGGCACGAACTGGTTCGCAAAGGTGATCCGGTTGGACCAACGCTCGGAGTACTTGCCGGTCTGACCGGTGTGCTTCTACGACTAACCGTCGCCTATTGGTGCATGGGGTGGCTCGTCCTGCTGATCGCTATTCTCCAGTCGCCAGACCCGCAGGAAATAAATGTGTTCTGGTGGATATTCGTGTTCGGTCATTTCGCTGCCGGTAGTGTGCTTGTCTTCGCGAGAGTGAAGACTGACGTGCTCTTGCCATTGGCGGTGATCGCGAATGCGCCGATGGTCGCGGTGCTGCTCAAGTTTCCCTGGTCGCAGTATGTGGTGATTGGTTACCTCGCGCTGTGGGCCGTGTTTCTCCTGACGCGCTGGCGGCAGACGCAGGTGGCGCTTTCAGTTCTCAACGAAGAGTTTCGGTATTACCTGATTGATTAGGAGCAACATCATGAAAGTCGCAATCACTGGTGCAACTGGTTTTGTCGGCAGCCATCTGGCAACGCGGCTGAGCAGTGAAGGACATGAAGTGGTTCGACTCCGGCGAGTCGACGCGCGACGCGCCACCGGGGAGGAAGTAGTGAAAGCGTCGCTCGATGACGTCGAAGAATTGGCGCAGGCGTTTGCCGGTTGTCAGGCAGTCGCACATTGCGCAGGCATCAACCGGGAAATCAACGGGCAGACGTTTCCACGCGTGCACGTCGAAGGGACGCGAAACGTCGTCGAAGCGGCGCGACGCGCGGGCGTCGAAAAGATCGTGTTGATGAGTTTTCTGCGCGCCCGGCCCGATTGCGGATCTTCGTATCACGAGTCGAAATGGGCGGCGGAAGAGATCGTGCGCGAGTCGGGACTGGATTACACGATCGTCAAGGCGGGCGTGGTTTACGGACGTGGCGATCACATGCTGGACCATCTGAGCCATGCTTTTCACACGTTTCCGATCTTCGCACTCGTCGGCTTCGAAGAGAAAACAGTGCGGCCGCTCGCGATTGAAGATCTCGTTCACGTGCTGCGCGCGGCGTTGATTGACCGGCGTCTGAAACGGCAGACGGTTGCTTTGGTTGGTCCGGAGGAGATCTTCCTTGGTGAAGCGGTGCGGCGAGTGGCTGACGTGGTGAACAAACAGCCCTTGATGTTTCCGCTGCCGGTGTGGTGCCATCAAGTGCTGGCGCGAGTGTTTGAGTGCACGATGAAGGTGCCGCTCGTTTCGGCAGCCCAGGTAAGGATTCTGTCGGAGGGCGTGTCGGAGGCTGCTTCGCCCGTCAGCACGGTACCCTACGATCTCGTGCCCACGCGAAGATTCTCGCCCGAACAGATCCGCAGCGGCCTCCCACATCCCGCGCCGTTTTGCGTCGGCAACCTGAGGCTCTGCTCCTAAGCCACAAAAAAGCACAAGAGGCACAAGAGGCACAAAGAGTTGAACTTTTCTGAGCCTTTTGTGCCTCTTTGTGGCACTCTTTCGTGGGATGCGCATCGCGATTGTCGGTGGCGGCATTGGTGGTCTAACTGTCGCACTCGCCCTCAGAGAATTCGGATTCGAAGCTGAAGTTTACGAACAGGCGCCGGAGCTGCTCGACGTTGGCGCGGCGATCGCCGTCTGGCCCAATGCGATGCGCGTCCTCGAGCGGCTCCGACTTGGGGACACGATCCGCGCGTATGCCGGTGAGATGAACGAGATCCGCTGGCTCAACACGCGCGGTCACCTGCTCAATCAGCTTTCAATTTCCGGAGCGCTCGCGCTTCATCGCGCCGATCTCCAGGCCACTCTGCTGCACGCGTCACAACCTGCGACGATCCACTTGGGCCACAGCCTCGTCGGCTACAACCAGCTGCACGACAAAGTACTAGCCACGTTTACGAACGGAAATTCCATCGAAGCGGACTTTCTGATCGGCGCCGACGGCATTCACTCCGATGTACGCGCGCAGTTTCTCGGCGCCGATCAACCGATCTATCGCGGTTACACAGTTTGGCGTGGGATCGCGGCCTTCGCACCCGCTTCAATCCCGCCGGCAACAGCGATCGAGATTCACGGTCGCGGCCGCCGCTTTGGCATCGGACCAGTGGGCGCCGGACGCGTCGGCTGGTGGGCTTCGGCCAACTCAACAACTCAGCACCGAGCGGCTGACGACGCACAAACCGAACTGTTGCGCTTGTTCAAAGACTGGTATCCCCCGGCTGTGGCCCTGATCGAGGAAACACCGTCACACAGAATTCTCACCACTCCCGCTTTCGATCGCGAACCGTCGCGCACCTGGGGCAGCAAGCGAATGACGTTGTTAGGCGACGCGATTCATCCGACGACACCAAACCTGGGCCAGGGCGGTTGCCTCGCCATCGAAGACGCGATGGTGCTGGCGCGATGTTTCGAAAAGTACGGTGCAACAGAAGCCGCCTTGCGGAAATATGAAGACTGCCGTTACGAACGAACGGCGGCCATCACAAAATACTCCCGCTTTTACGGAAGGATCGGACAGTCCGAAAATCCTGTGACGCTAACATGCAAAAAAATCCTCCTCTCACTCGCTCCCGAATCCATACTCCAACGCCTCGTGCGAACCGTCTTCAACTACGACGCCACCACTGTCGCCGTGTAGCCGGAACATCCGCGCCGCCCGTGTTAATCTGTGGCACATGAAAGCCATACAAGTGTCGCGAACAGGCGGGCCCGAAGTGCTCGCGCTAGCCGATTTGCCGGAGCCCGAGCCGAAACCAAACGAAGCCGTCGTACAGCTCAAAGCGGCGGGGGTGAATTTCATCGACGTTTACTTTCGCGAGGGTCGTTACCCGGCGCAAGTTCCGTTCGTCAACGGGCAGGAAGCCGCGGGCGTGGTGACGAAAGCCGGCAGCGAAGCGAAGCTGGTCAAGCCGGGCGATCGGGTTGCGTATACGGGTGCGCTCGGAAGTTACGCGGAGTATGCCGCGGTACCGGAAAGCCGGCTGGTGAAGTTTCCTGATGATTTGAGTTTTGAACAAGCCGCGGCAGCGATGCTTCAGGGTATGACGGCGCATTACCTCGTGCACAGCACCTACAAACTGCAAGCGGGTGAGACAGCGTTGATTCACGCCGCTGCGGGCGGCGTAGGTCTGTTGCTGGTCCAAATGGCGAAGAAGATCGGCGCACGCGTGATCGGCACTGCCGGCACGAAGGAAAAAGCGCAACTCGCACGCGACGCCGGCGCCGATGAATGCATCGTCTACACCGAGGCAGACTTCGAGACGGAAACGCGGAGGTTAACGGAAGGCAGGGGCGTGAACGTTGTCTACGACGGCGTCGGCAAAGCGACGTTCGACAAAGATCTCAACGTGCTCGTGCCGCGTGGCTATCTCGTATTGTTTGGCGGCGCGAGTGGCTCGGTGCCGCCGTTTGATCTGATCCAGTTGTCGCAGAAAGGATCGCTTTTCATCACACGACCAACGCTTTTCCATTACACGGCGACTCGCGCTGAGCTCGAGTGGCGCGCGAATGACGTGCTCGGATGGGTCGCGGCGGGCGATTTGAAACTGCGCATTCACAAAACATATCCACTGGTGGAAGCGCCACAGGCGCATCGCGATCTCGAAGGAAGGCGCACGACCGGAAAATTGCTGCTGATTCCGTGACTAGCGCCACGCGGCCCAGAGGAGAATTGCCGAGGCCGTGCCATCCATCGTCGGCTCGTTGGTTGAATAGTCGTTGATGTCGTCGTGGTAGACGGCGCGCTCGTCCTGAAACGGCGCGAATGGATCGGGTTCGCGGATGTAGACGCCGCGCAGGCTCTGAAAAACTTTACGATAGACTGGTCCATCGACGAGTCCTCCGCGCACCATGCGTTTTAACAACGCGTTCGGAAACAGATGCACGTCGCGCGGGTAAGTTCCGGTTGCGGGAATGCCGGTGAACATTGAGGTGCCCCACGGGTTTCGGCCCAGGAGCCAGGCAAACTGTTTCGCATTGAATTCACGATAGCGGCGATCGCCCGTCATGCGTTCGTAAAACGCGATCTGCGTGGCGAGAGCGACGGTGAGATTGTTTGAGCACCAGATGAACGGCACGCCGATACGGTACGGATTCTCACTTCCCTGTTTTACTGTTCGCTCGATTCCCTCGCGATAGAAGCCGGCGAGCTGTTGCTTCGTTTGCGCGTCTACCAGATCGTAAAGACGAAAGTGGCCGGCGTTCATGAACGGGTAGTATTGATAGTGTCCGGCTTCCTGTTTTCCCATCCACGATTCCGACCCGGCCAGCAGCGCGTATCGCACTGCGTCACGCAGGTAACGAACGTCTCGCGTCGCGCGAAACAGTTCGGCGGCGCCCCATTCCATGTCGTCGGCCCACGTTGTTTCGGCGTAGCGATAGGGCGCGCCGTAAGAGTTTCCTTGTTGCACACCTTCTTGCGCGTGGCCCAGCTCGTAGACTTCACGGCCGGCTTGCAGGAATCTCGCCGCCAGTTCTCGGGACGACGGATCGTCTTTCCAAATCTGATAAGCGAGCGCCATCGCCGCCGCGTAACGTCCCGCGAGGTTCGCAACGCCGTCTGACTCGCTCTGATACTGCTGCAAACCTTGCGGGCGCCCGTCGGCAAAATAAACGACGCGATAACTGCCGGGGCCCCAGCCGTAATCGACGGTCTCTTTCTGCGGCAGCCGAAATCCCTTGTGATCGCGATCGTCGGCGACCTGGTGATACAGATGGTCCTTCAACGGATGCAGCCGCAACATCCACTCGAGACCCCAACGCGCTTCATCGAGTACGTCGGCGATGCCGTTGGCGCCGGGTTGGCCCAGGTTGTTGAAGCGATCGGCGAATCGGATCTGTTTGCGTGGAGATTCCGCGGCGAGTTTGTAAGCGAGCAGCATCTGCGCGGTGGCGTTGCTCGACGTCAGTAGA
>DASUOZ010000736.1:0-3451 GCA_036276375.1 Pyrinomonadaceae bacterium
AGTCGGTCTACTGCCGTCCTGAAAATCGATTCGGTATTTCACCGTGTAAGTGCCCGGCGCCAGACGCGTTTCCAGCACTACGGGTTGCACCAGTTCAGCTCCACCCAGCAACGGCAACGATTCTTTTTGTGGTAACTCGGCAACCGAAACACCCGCGCTGTTCGTGACCTTCAACGACGTAAGCGGTCGAACGACACTGTTGCCCGCATTCTTGAGCAGGGGAGTGACAACTACCTGATCGTCTATCGCTTCAGCGCGCAGACTTTCCAAAGATCCGGCGCGACGCAGTTGCGGCACTTTGATGTAGAACACGGCTGCCATGCGGTAACGAATCACGACTTGCCGGCGATTCTGATTGAGCTTGAGGTTGTCAGGCCGCTGTTCGACGACAAGCGCCGTCAGATGATCTCCGGGCGTCGCGTCTTTCGGTACTGAAACGGTGACTCTGATCGCATGCAGGCGTCCGGGCGTTACAGTAGTTTCAGCCGGACTGTAGATCAGCCACGAGCTGGCGGAGTTTGGCAGCGTGTTAGGTCTTTCAAACTGCACCTCCCCGTTGCGATCGATGGTCCAATCGTTCAGGCTCGCGACGATGCGAACGGGTTGTGAATTTCCCGTAGTGCTGTGGTAGTCGAGATTCACGACCACCGTCGTCTCCGAACCGGGTTGCATTTCCAGCTCCAGCCGCGCCGGCCCCAGGGAGATTCCGTTGCCGGGTTGGTTGGGCGTAGGCTCGGGAGCTGGTAGTTGGGCACTAGCGCAATCCACCGTCGCCAGAACCAGCAACAGGATTGTGGTTACTCTGACAATGTTGGTCGAAATGTTGCTCGAAATGTTGGACAAGATATTCGTCTGGGGCGACATCGATCTTTCAGACCTTTCAGCAGGGGACGTTTGGACCAGGCGAGATGGTAAAGACGAGAGTGGCTGAAGAAACTCCCGATGCGAAGAACTGCGGCGTCAATGTGAAGATTGCATCGAAAACATAGCCGTCGCTTTGCTGGCGTTTCGAACTGTTGTTTTTCGAGAGTTCCGGGCCGCTAAGGATGACGGTCGAACCTGAAAGATTCGCCAGCGAGGACGTGTAAGAAACGCGGCCGTTGCTTCCCACTGTGGCGGAAACGGCCGGATCATTGTTGAAGGGCGAGCGAATCAGGTGAGTGCTTTGATTGCAAATCTTGCCCGCGCCGCCGAGTAAACGCAGGTCTTGAATTCCAAAACCCACATCCGACGCTTGTACCGCTTCGGCGTTGGCGTTTGTCAGACCAGACATCGTTACGGCAACTTGATACGGCTGATTGCTTCGCAGTGCGATCGGCACTATTACCTTCACGATTGCATTCGGATTGAGCGGAGATACCTCACCGAAGTTGATAGTCACTACGAGATCGTTCGTTACGCTCGCGCTTCCGGTCACGCTGCCATTCACGGCGCCGGTGATTGTCGGTTGACCGCCGCTGCTGATATCCAACGCCTGTGCGAAAGTTGTTTCAGCGAAGGCGAGGAGCGTCAGAAGCGCCAGCACTGGGAGTGTGAAATGGGCTCGTCGCATAAACGTCGCGTTAGGGGGCGGTCACCGTGAAAGTGACCGAGACGGTGGTGGTGCCGTTCTCGAAAAACTGGGGCTTGATGGCAAAGAAGGCGGGCACGGTTAGACCGTTGGCGTTGCTTCGGGGCACGGCGTTCATGATGATTGGGCCACTGAGCGCAGTTGTCGCCGAAGCGAAAGAGCTAAGACTTGATCGTACCGCCGTGAACTCGTAACGACCGGTGGTGGCGTTCACCGATCCGTTGGCCGGCAGAGTCGGATCTCCGGAAGTAGCGTTGGTATCCGTGCCGCTCGAATTAACACCGGTTCCCGTTCTCGAGACCGTTCCCAACCCGAAACCGACGTCGGCCGCTTCAATTCGGCTCGTCGAGGTGCCGGAACTGTTGACAGTGGCACTCATCGACAGCACATAAGGCGCGTTGCTTCGTAGTTTGAGCGGGACTAAGGCGGTTACAAAACTGTTTGAGTTGCTTGGACCAAGCTCGCCGAGATTGATCGAGACGGCCAGCGGAGAATTGTTTACGCCATCCGTGGTCACGCCTCCACCCAGATTGCCCGTCAGCGTGACGGCGCCTCCCGAGTTGATTTCGACGAATTTTGAAACGGTAGCGCTCATGGTGACAGTTCCCGACGTCGACTGGCCTAAACAGGTCACAGCGGCGACCGCGAACAGCAGCGTGAGCAGAATTATTCTGTAAGCAATGAGTGAGCGGGGCATAGGAATGTTCTCGAGGGGCGTGAAACATGGACGTCCGGCCGTCAAACTGGTTCGACGGCCGGGCGCCCGATCAGAACAGAGGGGTGCGTGATTAGAGCGCTACGACCGTGAACTGCGCGGTGATCGTAATCGCTGGAGCGGGATCAAAGAACTGGGGCTTGATCGCGAAGATCGCAGGGAAGGTCAGGTTGGTAGTGCTGTTTCCGGCAACAGCCTTGTTAACTCGTGGTCCACTCAGAACCGCTGCGGATACAGCATACGCGCCGAGGGTGGAGTTAGCGCCCGCGAAAACCCAGCGGCCGTCAACGTCCGTGCTGCCACCGACTGTCGGATCACCCGGAGTCGCGTTGGTGTCTACGCCGGGGGCGAGATTCGCTGGACGCGCTGCCGGAGTCAAACCAAAACCGACGTCGGTGTCCTTAAGACTGAAAGCGGTGGCGCCGGCGCCCGCGACGCTGCTGACCATGTTGAGCTGATAGGCAACGTTACTGCGAAGACGGACCGGTACGCTCAACTTCACGAAGCTGTTGGTATTGCTCGGACCCACTTCGCCCAGGTCAACGACCACCGCCAGCGGACTGTTTGCGGTGCCGTCGGTGATGATACTACCGCCGGAATTGCCCGTCAGCGTAACGGCGCCGCCGGAAGTCAATTCGACGAAATTCGAGACCGTCGCGGTCATCGTGACGCTGCCGGTAGTTTGAGCATACGTCGCGGCCGCACTCAAAGTGAGCAGGGTTGCTACTGCGAGGGCCGAAAGTATGCCCTTCATAAACTTAAACATGTCGTTAGTTACTCCTCTAGGTTGGGGATAGTAGGCTCAAGTCACTGTAAGCAAGGAGACTGAGGAAAGGGGTTTATAGGGGTTCGCTCGTTTCGGAAGGTCCCAAGCAGGTTCTGGGCGGCACATTTTACCCCTACGTCGGCGACCGCACAGGCATCTTAGATGGGCAAAACAACGTTTGTCAATGAAAAAGTGAGGCATAAAAGGTCATTAATTTCACAAACAAATGCTGGTTTTTCGCGAAAGTTAGCGGTAATCTCAGGCCATTCGATCTCAGACGTAAGCGTGTAGAATTTCTAACTGCCAGGCAGTCCGACTTCTGAATTCACCTGCGCATTACTTCTTTATTCCGACTTAAGGCAGGCCACTGTAAGTTATGAATAATCAACGATTCAGAGTG
>DASUOZ010000737.1:0-5863 GCA_036276375.1 Pyrinomonadaceae bacterium
TCCCGACGGCAAGCTTTACATCACCACCGGCGACGCAACAGAGCGTCAACTGGCCCAACAACTCAACTCGCTGGCCGGAAAAACATTGCGCCTGAACGACGACGGCACCGTGCCCGAGGACAATCCGTTCGTCGGACAACAGAACGCGCGGCCCGAGATCTGGTCCTACGGTCATCGCAACGCGCAGGGGATGGACTGGCAGCCCGGCAGCAACCTGATGTTTCAGACGGAACACGGTCCCAGTGGTTTCGATGGTCCGGGAGGCGGCGACGAGGTCAACATCGTCGAGCGTGGCAAGAACTACGGTTGGCCGCTGGTCCATCACAAAGAGACACGCGCCGGAACCGAACCGCCGCTACTTGAATACACGCCTGCCTGCGCGCCGGCGAGTGGCGCCTTCTATCGTGGCGACGCGTTTCCGCGGTTCAAGGGAAACTTCTTCTTCGGTTGTTTGCGTGGTGAAAGGTTGATTCGCGTCGAACTCGATGGCCGGCGCGTCGTGAGTCAGGAAGATCTAATCAAAGACTACGGCCGGATTCGCGAAGTCGAGGAAGGACCGGACGGCTACTTGTATTTCTCGACCTCAAACAGAGACGGGCGGGGAAGGCCTGCACGGGACGACGACCGAATCCTGCGCCTGGTCCCAGCGCAGTAGACGACTACAACTTCTGCGCGAGAATCGCGGTCTTGCTCCAGCCGAACGCTTCCTTACGGGGAAAGCGATATTGATGAACGATGCGGAAGTGCTTTTCCGTCTGAGTCCGTACTTCCTGCGGTGGATGACTCTTAAAGCGAAACAGTATTTCGAGCAGGATCCCAACGGCACTTGGGTGAACGGGGAAGTGAAGCAAATGTCCACCGGGCGCGATCACGCGGGCGAGCTCGGTTAGCCCGTCCTCGAGCTTCACGTATTCGAGTGCACCGGAGGTCACCACCAAATCGAGCGACTCGTCAGCGAACGGCAAACAGAGTAGATTGCCCTGGGCAAACGTAACATCGCTTTTTCGTCCGTGACTGTAATAAAGCGACTTGCGCGCCGCGGCCACTGAAGTGGACGAGAGATCGAGCGCCGTGATCGCCACCGGAAATCGAATCGCGCGCAGCAGCGCGAGCGTCAGCAGCCCCGTGCCGCAGCCGGCGTCGAGAATCCGCGCCCCTCGGGAAACCGGCAACGGATGATTCTCAAAGTACTGATCAAGCGCACGGCCGTAACCATTTAACTTGAAGGTCAGATCATAGTACCGGGCAATCCGGTCGTAGTAAGAGCCCGCGCGAGCCTTGGTTTTGGTTGCAGTTAGGGCATACTCCATGAGCTTCTCTTAAGCCTCGCCTCAGTTACGGATTCGTATGTGCTTATTTCATCCCGGATTGGCTTGGGCCATTCTAGCGTCCCCGCCACCATTACTCAACCGAAAATCCAAAGCACTGACAATAGTTACAGCTCCCCGTCAATACCCTCGCAAGAAGCGCTCCACACGACCGTTCTTGGGTTTGATGGGTATTTCGTGAGGGAGGAACAGGGCTCATGAGGCGACTCTTTTGGACATTTGCCGGCGCAGCATTTCTTCTGACTGCATTACTTGGCACCGGGACAACCGTTCTGATCCGGAGCACCACCGCGGCCGCACAAAACTCACAAAACACGCGCGTCGTCACCGGCAAACGCGTCCGGTATCCGAATTTCGAGCTCGACGTACTGGTCGATGGGCGGCCACTGACCGAATACCGCGACGGCGGCCGGCTGTACGTTGACGCGCTGCAAGGCGCGGAATACGAACTTCGTCTGCGCAACTCGTCGCCCGATCGCGTGGCGGTCGCGCTTTCGGTGGACGGTCTCAACACTATCGACGCGGAACAGACGTCTGCGTGGAACGCGAGCAAGTGGGTCATCGAACCGTACCAAACGATCACGATCGGCGGCTGGCAGATGAGCTCAGAACGCGCGCGTCGTTTTTATTTCACGACCGAGCGCGATTCGTACGCGGCGAAGCTAAGAAGGAAAGCAAACCTCGGCGTGATCTCGGCAGTGTTTTTCCGGGAGAAGAGACGAGCGATGCCGATCACGAGGAACGAAGCGCCGTCACCGTCAACCGGCGCGCAAGCTGAATTACGCGCGGAAGCGTCGCGCGACAGTAGCAGCCGGGCGGCGACCGGAATCGGGCGTTCCGTGAGACACGAGGTTCGCTCAATCGATATGGATCTGGATTCGCGTCCGGCGGCCGAGTTGACGATTAGGTATCAGTTCGCCCGCGAGTATTCTCGTGGCGGGCGTTTCTGTCCCGAGCCGTAAGTTCATGGCTCTACTTTTTTGCCGTAATTATTTGCGAATCAGGTCAGGGGTGTAGAGCCGGCGATAGACGCGATAGTTCGACATCACCTTCTGCACGTAACCTTTGGTCTCGTCGAAGCCGACTTCCGCAGTGAAAACTCCGGGGTCTTTGTGCTTCGCGCGTTCGAGCCAACGAGCGACATTGTCCTCACCACCGTTGTACGACGCGGCCACCGGCTCGAGCATTTGCGGAAACATTTGCGTCAGGTGTTGGAGATACTCGGCGCCCACCGTGATCGAAGTTTCCGGTTGATACAGTTGATTCTCACCGAGTGACTTGAAGCCCGCGCGCGGCGCGTACTTCTGCGCCGCATCCATCGTCAGTTGTAGCAGACCACGCGCGCCCGCCGGCGATTTCGCAAATGGCTTGAACACACTCTCCTGTCGCATCAGCGCGAGAATGAAACGTGGATCGAGTTGGCGCGCTTTCGCGGCGTTGAGTACCGCCTGCCGGTAAGGTGCGGGGTACGTGCCGGCGACATTCGCGATCGCGGAGTTCACGCGGCCCTCACGTTCAGCCACGATCTGCGCCCGCTCTTTGCCGGCGAGAGCAGCGAGCCGTTGAGTCGCCAGCCAGCCGTAGTACGAGTCGATGCCGTCAGGAACTGCGAGATACGCGGAGAACGCCTCATCTTTCCGGCCCGGTTTTTCCAGACTAAAAGCCTTGAGATACGCGACCTCGGAACGCGAGGTTTGCACTGCTTTCGCGAACGTTCGTTGCGACAACTGATCCGCCATCGCGACGGCCCTGGACCATTCACCTTCGGCGACGTGCAGTCGCAGCGCGCCAAACATCGCGTTTGTTTCAGTGGCGCTGCCGGCGAAGCGCTGTCTGGTTTTCGTCACCCAGACCAATGCATCGGCCGGACGATTCGCCTCGCGCAACGTGTCGATCATGTTCAGGTGCGCGGTGTCGATACGTTCGCCGTTCGGGTGACGGGTGATGTACTCCTCATAACGCGCGGCCGATTCGGAGAATTTGCCCATGCGCAGCAGGGAAGCAGCACTGAAGTTTAAGGCCTCGCGGGCTTCCTTGGTGCCGGGATACTTTTGGACTAGCTCGTTGAACACCACGTAGCCGTTTTGGTAGACCTTGCTGAGAAAGTAGGACCGGCCGATGCCGAGCATGGCCTCCGCCGCGCGCGGATCCTGTGGATAGTTGTCGAGCAGCGACTGCCAGTGTGCGCGCGCTTCCACGAACGCGCGATTCCTCAGGTAGACGTCGGCCCGGCGCATGTGCTCGGCCGGCGTGAGTTTCGGAACACTCTCACCGGCGGTTCGGCCGGCGATATCACTCTGCCGAATGTTCGACAGCGTGGTGTCGCGCGCCGATTGCGACGAGCTCTGAATTGTTATTAGGAGAGAAAGACTAAGGGCGGCGGAAATCTTCTTGAACACTTGCTTGATTACTCCCCAACTGTCTGAAGCGATTCTTCGATGATCTCAAACGTAGATTGGATTTCTACTTTCGGTCTCAGCGTGTCGGCGACGCTGCAATACTTGCTGTCAGAAAGCTCGATCGCATGCGCCACCGCCTTCGGGGAGAGCGATCGGCCGGTGAGCACGTGATGAACCTTCATCGACGTGTAACTGCGTGGCGGTTCGCTGCGCCGTTCCCCGGAGATCTCTACGGTGTAACTCGTGACGTGCTGTCGTTTCTTTTTCAGAATTGAAGCGACGTCCGTCGCCGTGCAGGAGCCGAGAGCGACCAGCAGCAGTTCAACCGGCGACGGCGCCGACGAGCGCTGCGCGTTTGTGTCGAGCACGATGGCTCGTCCGCCGGGCGTCAAGCCGACGAAGAGATCGTCGTCAACCAATCTCACTACGGCTTTCGCGTTCGACATTCAGCAAACTCCGCTCGGAAGAATAACACAACGCCGCAACGTTCTGAGTTCAGCCTTTGGGCTGCTGAACGCTGACAAGCTAAGCTTGAACTCAAAACGCGAAGTCCAAACAACTCGTTTTCGTGCTATGATTCGCGGGCGGCAAACCTCGGTGCACCTCACGGTTAATGTCCAGACAAAAGTGACGTCTCGACGTCCTCCAAAGCCCAGGAGACGTGTTGGTGAAGAATGGGGGAGGACCATTATGGCCGATATTCTGGTCGTGGATGACGACGACGTGATCCGCGACACCCTCTGCGAGTTGCTTGCCGTGGACCACAACTGCGAGCAGGCGAAAACGGCGGAGGATGCATTGCGAAAGTTGGAAGCCCAATCTTTCGATGTTGTCCTGACTGACATTACCATGCCGGGACTGAGTGGCAGCGAATTGCTAACGCGCGTACTGGAACGTTATCCGGGCACGCCCGTGATCATGGTTTCGGGAATAACCGATCAGGAACAGGCGCAGAGTCTGCTTAAGCGAGGCGCGTTTGACTACCTGCTGAAGCCGTTTCGTTTGGAAGTGGTGGAGGAGAGTGTGAAGCGGGCGGTGGAATACCGGCACAGAGCAAACGGCTAGTTAAGCCGCCACAGTTGAGACGTTCTCTGGTCGCGCGGTGTTCGGGCGGCAGTTGATCTCGCGTACGAGCTCGGCAATCCGATCGGCCGTGAATGGTTTTGCGAGGACCCAATCGACGCCGGCCGCGCGCTGCTCATTTGAACCGACGACCTCGCCCCAGCCGGTGATGATCGCGATCGGGATGTGTCCGTTGAGCTGACGGATCTCGCGCGCGAGCTCCCAGCCGCTCATGCCCGGCATTCCCACGTCCGTAAACACTGCGTCAAACTCTCGTTCGCGAAACAGCGCAAGGGCTTCGGTGCCGTCCTGGGCCAACTCGACCTCGCAATTTTCACCTTCCAGGATCTCCTTCAACAGATCGCGCACAAAGTCTTCGTCGTCGACGACGAGTAATCTCTTCGGCGTCAGTTCGCCTGTTTGCGCAACCACGACGACGTGTTTTGGTTCCGGAGTTTCATCGGCCAGTTCGCGTTTCACGATCGGCGTCTGCGCAACCTTCGCGACCGGCAGTGTGATGCGAAACTCCGTGCCCTGCCCGTACTGCGATTCCACTTCGATGTTGCCGCTGTGACGCCGGATGATACCGAAACTGACGGCGAGCCCGAGACCAAGTCCGGCTTTGCCTTTGGTGGTGAAGAACGGGTCGAAGATGCGCGAGCGCACTTCCGGGTACATGCCGACGCCGCTGTCGACGATTTTGATCACGACCTGCTCGCCGACCGTGCGGCTCGACAGTGTCAGTGTTCCGCCTTCCGGCATCGCGTCGATGGCGTTGAAGACCATGTTGACGAGCACTTCACGCAACTCTGAATCGTCGCCCATGACCATCGCGTTCGAGCCGATTTGTAAATCGAGAGTGATGTGAATGTTTGAAGCTTCGGCGCAGTTTTTCCAGCGCGGGCGCGTAATCTCGCTGGCGTCCATCAGGATCTGATCGATTGAGACGAGCTCGAAGTTGTGATCGCGTCGCTGTCGCGCGAAGTCCTGGATTCGCTTGACTGTCTTCGCGCCGTCTTCCGCTGTCTTGATGATGATGTCGAGGCCGCGGCGCAGTTTTTCGGGATCGTTTGT
>DASUOZ010000738.1:0-4331 GCA_036276375.1 Pyrinomonadaceae bacterium
TGCTTTACAGCATGCCGGCGCTCACCGGGATCGAGATCGAGCCCGAGACGATTGCGCGTTTGAGCGAACACCCGAACATCATCGGTGTGAAAGACAGTTCCAACGACGTCGCCGGTTTCGCGCAGACTGTGAAACTGTGTCCGCGTGAGTTTGCTGTGTTAACGGGAAACGGAACGGTCTTACTCGATGCGTTGCAGGCTGGAGCGACGGGCGGGATTCTCGCCGTTGGTTGTGTCGTGCCGGAAGTCTGTTTGGAAGTCTTCAACGCTTTCCATCGCGACGACCAGCAACGGGCGAGCTCGCTGCAAGCCAAACTCACGCCGCTCGCGGCCGCAGTCACCACTCGGTTTGGCATCGGCGGCCTGAAAGCCGCCCTCGACCTGGCCGGCTACCACGGCGGCGCCGTACGCGCACCCCTGCGCCCACCCGCCCCCTCCTCCCGCGCCGAGATCGCCACGCTGTTGGAAGCGGCACGTGCTGCTGTTTAACGAAAATTCATCTCATTGACCACGCGCCAGCGTCCCAATCCCTTCCTTCAGGCCAAACGTTTGTGATCTCTACAACTAACAGCGCGGCGCCGCCGGCTCCTCCCATAATCTTTGGTGCGCTGGTGCATCGTGGGCATCCTGCGTAGAATGTCGCGCGGGAGCCTTTATTCTCTTGAGCACTGTCGAACCTGCCTGTTACAGCACCCCTGAAGAGTCCGGATTACGTGTTGAGACTCTTCCTTTTGAACGCGTGCCTCATCAGACGCGTCTGTTTCTCGACTATCTGAACGATCCAGTCGCATTGCGGAGCTTTTATCCGTCCGCGGTCCGCTTTCATCACGAGTTGCAATCGCGCGTGCCCGACGTGCTCGCCGCGCACCAAGTCGATCGAAACAAACTCGCCGCTGCGCTCGCGGCGATGAACGCGCGTTGGGGCGCAGGTCAGGACACGTTAGACAACATCAATCTGCTGCGCGAGCCGGACAGCATCGCCGTCGTTTCCGGACAACAGGCCGGACTCTTCACCGGTCCGCTCTACACGATTTACAAAGCGCTCTCCGCAGTGAAACTCGCCGGCTGCCTGCGTCAGCGCGGCACGAAAGCCGTGCCGGTTTTCTGGATCGCCGCCGAAGATCACGATTTTGCGGAAGTCGCGCTGGCGGAGTTAATCGGCCGCGACTGCCAGCTCAAGCGAGTCTCCGTTGACGCAAACCTGCACACCGAAGCACAGCCCGTCGGCCACGTCGTGTTGGACCACTCGATCACACAAGTGATCGATCAACTCTTCGAACTGTCGCCCGCGTCCGAGTTCGCGGCCGACATGAAGACACTCGTGCAAAACGCATGGCAACCCGGGCGCGCGTACGCGGAAGCTTTCGCGACGATGATGACGTCGCTGCTCGGCCGCGGCTTGATCTTTCTCGATCCGCTCGACACGGAGCTCAAGAAACTCGCCGCGCCGCTTTATGCAACGGCGGCCGAACGCGCCGCCGATCTCGGCGCCGCGCTCGAACAACGTAGCCGCGACCTCGAGGCCGCCGGCTATCACGCGCAGGTGCTCGCCACCGCGAATTCCTTTCCGTTGTTTCTGCACGACGACACCGGCAAGAGACACGCGCTCACGCGCGACGACAACGGTAAGTACCGCACGAAAGAAAACGACACCGCGTACACCGCCCAGGAGCTCGCGGCCATGGCGCGCGAAACTCCCGAACGCTTCAGTCCAAACGTGACGCTGCGCGCGGTGGTCCAGGATTACCTCCTGCCGACGATCGCTTATTACGGCGGCGCCGCCGAGATCGCTTACTTCGCCCAAACTGCCGAAGTCTATCGTCTGCTCGATCGGCCGGCGACGCCGATTCTGCCGCGCTCCAGCCTGACGATGATCGAACGCCACACGGGCCGCGTGCTCGAAAGATACGGGCTCACGCTCGCGGATTTCTTTGAAGGCCTCGAACCCGTAATCAAGCGCGTCGTCGAAGAGCACCTCGGGGCGGGCACCGCGAAGCGTTTCGCCGCGACGGAAGACAAGATCAACCAGGAGCTCGATCGGCTGCGCGACGAGTTGAAGTCAGTCGATCCCACGCTCGCGAGCGCGCTCGATACCGGCCGCAAGAAAATCAATTACCAGCTCGAAGGACTGCACACCCGCTTCGTGCGCGCGCAAATGGCTCGCGACGAAGCCGCCCATCGCCAGTTGCAACGTGCTTTCGACCAGCTCTACCCAAACAAAGACTTGCAGGAACGGCACATCAACATCACTTCGCTGCTGTCGCGCCACGGCACCTACGTGATCGAATGGATCTTCAACGCCATCAATCTCGGGTCAACCGACCACCAGGTGGTCTACCTGTAACTAATGTCCAAAATTCGCGTCCTCGCAGATCACGTCGCCAATCAGATCGCCGCCGGCGAAGTTGTTGAGCGTCCCGCGTCAGTTGCCAAAGAACTCGTCGAAAACGCGATCGATGCGGGCGCCACGCACATCACGATCGAAATCGAAGCGGGCGGCCGCCGGCTGCTGAAGGTGTCGGACGACGGCGAAGGCATGGTGCGCGACGATGCGATCCTCGCTTTCGAACGTCACGCCACCTCGAAGATCCGCGCGACAGACGATCTGATCGCGATCGGGACGCTGGGTTTTCGTGGTGAAGCACTCGCTTCGATCGCGTCCGTCGCAAAGGTTGAATTGACCACGAGCACTGAAGACGCCGCGGCCGCGACGCGCGTCGCAATCGATGGCGGCCGGCTGCGCGACGTGAAAGACGCGGCGCATCCACGCGGCACGACCATCGTCGTGCGCGATCTGTTTTTCAACGTGCCCGCGCGGCGCAAGTTTTTGCGCGCGGAAGCGACCGAGACGTTTCACCTGACAAACCTCGTGACGCACTATGCGCTGGCGCATCCGGAGATTGCGTTTACTTTTGTGAACAACGGTCGCGACGTGGTGCGCGCGGTGGCGGCTAAGGACCTGCGCGAGCGTGCGTATCAGATTTTTGGCGCGGAGTTTTTGGAGAACCTGTTGGCGGTCGACGGCGGTGACCCGCACGTGGCGCGTGTGACGGGCTTTGTTTCCGCGCCGCGCGACCGGCGCACGACGCGCGATTCGCAGTACTTGTTTGTGAATCGGCGTTTTGTTCGCGACCGCATGATTGGGCGTTCGCTTTCAGAAGGGTATCGATCAATCCTGCCGCACGGCGCTTATCCTGCGGCTTTGTTGTTCATCGAGACGCCGTTGGAAGAGGTGGACGTCAACGTGCATCCGGCGAAAACGGAAGTGCGTTTCCGGCGCTCCGCGGCCGTCGGCGACGCGGTGCGCGAAGCCGTACGCGACGCTTTGGCGAGCAACGACTACGTCCCGCAAATCACAACGCCGGTTGAGCCACAAATTACACCGATACCACAGACACAAACTGCCGGCGCGGCGGTCTCATTTACTCCTCCGCAACCGCGTATCGAGTTTGTTCCACCGCCGCCTCCGCAATCGACACCTGCGCCTGCGATTCCGATCCCGTCCGGAGATGAGATCGCCCGCGATGTAGCGGAAATGATCCGTGTTCCGTCCGTAAAATCCGTGTCCCCTCTGCCTCCGCTGAACAGCGCCGAGCGATTAGTGCGCGAAGTCTCCCCCGAAACGCTCTCAAGCAACATCCGCCCGTTGGGCCAACTCGAAGAAAGCTTCATCATCGCCACCGACGACGAAGGTCTGCTACTGATCGATCAGCACGTGGCGCACGAGCGCGTCCTGTTCGACAAGTATCGCGCGCTCGAGCAAGAGCGCCGCACCGAGTCGCAACAACTCCTCGTTCCCGAAACGTTCGATCTGACACCGGCGCAAGCCGCAGTCTTCGATCAACTCGCGCCGGAACTCGAAGTCTACGGCTTCGAACTGATGCGTCTCTCCGGTCGCACAGTAGCGATCAAAGCCGTGCCCGCGGATCTACCCGCCGGCGAGGCGCGCAACATGCTCTCGGAATTGCTCGACACCGTCGACGCGGAACGGAAATCAACGGCTCGAGAAACGATGCGCGACGAAATCGCCGCCTCGCTCGCGTGCCACGCCGCGATCAAAGTGAACATGCCGCTCGCTCCGGAAAAGATGCGCTGGCTGATCGATCGCCTGTTGCAAACCTCCTCGCCAACCACCTGCCCACACGGCCGCCCCGTCATCCTGCGTCTGAAGATGCGCGACATTCTTAAAGGCTTTCACCGCATTTAAAGGCCATCCACCGATTACGCAGACTCGGTGGAATCTGCGGACGGTTTTATAGTTCTTGCAAAGTGGTCAAGACGAGGTTTGTGTCAGAGAGATCGGAAAGGATTGCGTCAGGTTTGCACGCCCGG
>DASUOZ010000739.1:0-2522 GCA_036276375.1 Pyrinomonadaceae bacterium
GCAACTGTCTGGTTGCGAATGTGAGTTTCGATCTGTTCACGTACTTGCAGATAAACGGGAGTCGTTCGGTCTTTGAGTTCGATCTTCATCGTCAAAGCGTTCGGGTTACTTTCGACAACGATCGCGGCGCGTCGGGATTCAATCCCTTGGCTTCCGCCAGCAACGCCGCGAAGAGCTGGCCCGGCACGATGTAGGGTATCGGCGCGAGAAACTCGTCAATCTCGCGCGACATCACGATGGACCGCGTACACATCTTCGCCGCTTCAAGATCGCTCGTGATCGCGAGTGTATCCGCGTGCAACTCGCGCAGCCGCTCGATCAGGTTCTTCACTCCGGGCAGCATGACGCCGGGCGGCGCAAACAGAATAACAGGAAAATGGCGTTCGACCATCGCCAGTGGACCATGCAGAAAGTCGGCCGACGAAAAACGTTCCGCGACGACGTAACACGTCTCCATTAACTTCAACGCCATCTCGTACGCATTCGCATACGCGAGACCGCGACCAACGACTACGCAGTTTTCCATGAAGACGTAACGCTGCACGAGCTCCTGAATCGCCGGTCGCTGCTCCAACGCGCCCGCGACAAACTCCGGAATCGCTTCGTACGAAAACGATAGCGGTGCGCCGGCCAGCTCCGCCGCGAGCATATAAAAGAGGAGCATCTGCCCGGTGAACGTCTTCGTCGCGGCGACGGAACGTTCTGTTCCACCCTGCGTCAACAGGATCTCGTCAACCAGCCGCGTCATAGTCGAGTTTGGCTCGTTTGTGATCCCCACCGTGAATGCGCCACCCTCGCGCGCGTTCCCCAACACACGGTTGATGTCTTCGCCTTCGCCCGATTGCGAAACGCCGACCACGAGCGCGTGGTCCAACTTCAAACGCGCGTCGTAAACCGTGTGCACTGACGGCGCAGAAAGCGAAACCGGAATACCGGTGGTGATTTCGAGCAGGTAACGGCCAAACAAGGCCGCGTTGTCGGAACTACCACGAGCTACAAGAACAATCAGTTTGATATCGCGGGCTTTGAGCAACGCGCCGAGCTTGGCGATCTTTTCGCGCTCCAACGCAATCGTGCGTTCGAGTGCGGCGGGTTGCTCCGCGATCTCTGCGAGCATTAAGGACATCGGTTTTGGGTTACGTTTATGTCTCCTGTGGTAAAGTCCTGCGAAACAAACCACGAGGACATCGAGCTTGGCAAATACTCTAACACGAACTCTCCTTTTTGGACTGATTGTGATCGTCGCCCACGTTGCACAGGCGCAGGATCGAATTTCGCTTATCCCGCAGCCGCGACAACTGACGGCGAACGGCGAGACGTTTCGGCTCAATCGCGCGCATATCGCACTCGCCGATCCGCGCTCAGCCGAGGATCGTTTTGCGGCAACGGACCTCGTTGCAGAGATCAAGCAGGTAGGAATTGATTTAAGGGTCAGGACCAGGCGAGATCGTAAAGCGATCTTGATCGGGGTTAGTAATCTGCCGGCGGTGCAAAAAGCCCTGAAGGCGTTGCAGATTGAAGTGCCCGCGAACCTCAACAAAGAAGGGTATGTGCTGTATGCCGGCGCGAACGGGGTGATCGTTGCCGGTGGCTCGCCGGCGGGGACGTTCTACGGGCTGCAAACATTGAAACAGCTCGTGCGTGGTGATGGTCCAAACGCATTCATCCAGGGCGTCCACATCGTCGACTGGCCCGCGATGCGCTGGCGCGGCGTCTCCGACGATATCAGTCGTGGTCCAGTACCAACCGTTGACTACATCAAACGACAGTTACGCACTTTCGCCGCCTACAAACTCAACCTGCACTCCTTCTACATGGAGCACGCGTTCTCCAGCGAGACGCATCCTTTGATCGGTCCCGAAGGTGGTTCACTGACTCCCGCGGAAATCCGCGAGCTCGTGGCCTACGCCAAGCACTACCACATCGAGCTCGTACCCGAACAACAGACCTTCGGCCATCTGCACAAAGCGCTGAAGCTCGAGAAGTACAACCCGCTCGCTGAGACTCCCTACGGAGACGTGCTCTCGCCACAGCAGGAGGGCAGTTACAAACTGATTGCCGACTGGTATCGCGAATTGAACGAACTCTTCCCGAGCCAGTTCTTTCACATCGGCGCTGACGAGACGTTTGAGCTCGGTCAGGGACAGAGTCGCGAAGCGGCGCGCACCCGCGGCGTCGGCGCCGTCTACTTCGAACACCTCAATCGCGTGCGTGAGTTGCTCAAGCCTTACAATCGGAAACTGATCTTCTGGGGCGACATCGCGCTCAATCATCCCGAACTGATCGGCAGCATTCCCAAGGATTTGATCGTCGCGAACTGGGACGACTCGGCGCGCGACAGTTTTGCCGCCCGTATCGATCCGTTTAAGAACGCCGGACTTCAGCAGTTGGTCTGTCCCGGCGTTTCAGGTTGGAACCAGATCTTTCCGAACGTCGACGCGTCGTCAAAGAACATCATCAACTTCGTGCGTGACGGGCAGGCCGCGGGCGCGATCGGCATGCTGAACACGACGTGGGACGAC
>DASUOZ010000740.1:0-2827 GCA_036276375.1 Pyrinomonadaceae bacterium
GTGTAACAGCGTTCGGTGATCTGTGGTTGTCCTTTGGAAATCGAATCCTGAACAGCGCGCTCGAAAAGCTGTTGCGCTTCGACGCTGTGACCCAGACTCCGTTCTATGTCCGCGCACAGCCAACGCGCCAGCAATATCTGGTGCCAACCACCGAACCCCGCGAGATACGTTTCCGCCTCACGGGCCAATTCGCGCGCCAGATCATCGTGTCCGTGAGCGTGATGAAGCTGTGCTTGCGTTAACAACACGAGCGCCTCGCCGACTTTGTTACCTTCAGCCTGATAAAGCTCACGCGCGCGTTTCAGCGACGAAAGCGCGGCGTCCTCATTGCCCAACAAGAGCTCGGCGCGCCCGCCCGAAGCCAGCGCGCGCGCTTCGTCGGCACGTAAACCCAGCGTGGCGAAAGTATCGGTAACGCGTGCATAGATCTCTGCTGCTTCGGGGACGAGATTCAGTTCTAAATACGCATCGGCGATCTCTCTTTCGGCCAGCGCCGATTGGTGCGGCATGCCGAGAGATTCATAACGGCGGCGCGAGCGTTCGAGATAATCCAGCGCCTCATCGTAGCGCCCGCGCAGTAATGCGAAGTTGCCGATGTTTCCCTCGATCTCGGCGCGCGTTACCGGCACACCGGCACGTTCCGCAAGCTCCGCCGCTTCTTCGTACAACTTTGCCGCGGAAGAAAACTTGTGCAGCACGGCGTGAGTGTTAGCGAGACAGTTGTTGATCGTCGCGAGTTGTTTCTCGTGATTGACGGCGATGAAACGTTCGCGCGCGGAAGTGTGAAAGTGTTCCGCTTCGAGGTACTGATCGCGCCGAAAGTACAGATTGCCGATGTTGTGTTCGATCTTGCCGGTGGCGAGGAGATCGTGGTGCTCGAGAAACACCCCGCGCGCTCGCAGTGCACACGCGATTGCCTCGTCGTAAAGCCCAAGCATCGCCAGGGCGATGACTTTGCTGACTTCGGTAGCCGCGGCGACATGATCTTTACTGAGCTCGAGAAACCCTCGGCGCGAACGGTCGAGCGTGTCGATCGCCCCGGCCATGTCGCCTTTGATCAGCGCTTCGATTCCTTCCGCCCAGCGGCAAAGCGCGGCGAGCTCCGGATCCTTTTGCAGCTCAGAAATGCGCCGTAGAGTGGCCGCGGCAGCCAGCGAGCGCAGCGGGTCGCTGGACCAACCGTCGAGACAGAAGTCTTTGAGAATGTAGGCGAGTTGTACGTCTAATGCGGCGCGCTGGTCTTGAAGCAGAGCGTTGCGTTGCTGTTCATCAGCTTCGACCAGACGCGCTGCAAGTTGCGCACGGTCCATCTATCGATCACCAGTTATGAGCCGAGTTCGATCTGGGGAGTCTCCACCAACAAGTCGGGCAAATGCACAGAAATCTTGTAAGTACCGGCGGGCACGGAGCCGAAGGAAAACTCGCAAAGCTCGTTCAGTTTCGCCGCAGCAGAATAGCCTTCGCCTTCAAGGTTTACGTCTCCGTTTTCGCAGTTCGTCGATCCGAGGATCTGACCTGCGACCTCGTTCTCCGGTGAAACACGGACTTCAATATCCGCGCCTTCGGTCGAGTAGATCAACTGCCTTCCGCCTGCTGTTTCTGAACGCAGTCCAAATGCCGGCGTCGTAGTAAAACTGTCAAAAGCCAGCGAGGCAATGACCCGCCGGACCAACGAAGGTTCGCGATTCGCTTTCTGGCTGCGAAAAACGTTTCGGACATTTTCCACAAGTCTGACCGGTGTGTCGTCAGTGGTATCCGACCTCATCAACCCGATCGTTTGCCGAAGCTTTTCGAGGTCACTCGAACACTGCGAGCAGGCGGAGAGATGCTGCAAAACCTCAGCTGAGGTGGCGTAGTTTTCGTCCGCAAGATCGGCCAAATCTGGAAACGGAATGTGTGGTGAGAAAATGTTCATAATGGTGCTCTTTCCCATCGAAGGTGGGTTCTTTCAACCATGGAAACAGTGCCTCTCCTGCCACATAAAATACCTGCGAATCACTCCTCCAGCAGTTGCAACAGCTTCTTTAGACAGCGTGCGCGCGTCGGCCCGATGCTGCCTTCCGACGTCCCAAAAGCGGCCGCGATCTCCGCGTAAGCTGCGGGTACGGGTCGATAGTAAAGCATGCTCAGAAGCTTTTGACAGCGCGGGTCGAGGGCGGCGAGCGCGGTGCGAACGCGGTGCTGTTCCTCGAGCCGCACCAGCGTCTCATCGGGTAGCGGCGCAGTGTCGACCACGGTCGACAGCAGATCGTCGGCGCCGGGGGTTTCGTCGGTCCTTGCCGTTTGCAAGGCACGGTCTTTCGTCAGCAGCCGCCAGCTTTTTCGGCGAGCCGTGGTCACGAGCCAGGCATGCAGCCGGTCGGGCTCGTGGATCTCGTGCATCTTCTCAAACAGCGTCACGAACACGTCCTGGAAGACCTCGCCCGCTTGATCTTCGTTAAGACCGGCGCGCCGCGGAATCGCGTAAATCAGGCGGTGATAACGGTCGATCAGGACATTCCAGGCCCTCTCGTCGCCGTGACGGCAGGCGCTCAGCAACTCTTTGTCAGTGGGTTGCATGCAGATGATCGAATCAGGTCCCGACAGATGGTTAAGGCAGCATAGATTCTCAGTGTATTTTCCGCAAACGTTACCGCACTGTGTCACAGAACGGTCGTTGCGGGTTGACCCCTTGCAATCGAGCCGCCAAAGCTCACGAGTTCCTGAAACAGGTTCGAGGGTGGGTAAGATTCGGCGCTCGGAGTGAAAACTCCGTAGGGCAGTGCCGATCTGCGGTGCACGCACACGCTCTGTGCGCGCGCGCCCATCCTCGTTCGGGGGTTCCACC
>DASUOZ010000741.1:0-2627 GCA_036276375.1 Pyrinomonadaceae bacterium
GACGGCAAGCGTCGCCTCCGCATGTTCGCGCCGCCCGTCTTTCGAGAACGACATTCTTACACCGTCAGGCGTCTTCTCGAACGATTCGATAACTCCGAAGTTTTCCCTCACGTCAATGCCTGAATCACGGAAAGCGGATGCCACTGCAACCGAGACGTCTTCATCTTCAGTCGGCACGATGCGCGGACCCGAGTGGAAGAGTATTACGTGCGATCCGAAGGCGTTGAAGACAGACGCAACCTGCGCGCCCGTGGCGCCGCCGCCGATCACGATCAGCGAAGGCGGGACGGCGATAAGTCCCCACGCGTCGCTGTGAGTAACAGTCAGCTCCGCACCTGGGACTGAAAGCGCGCGACTTCTGCCTCCGGTACAGATGACGAACTTGTCAGCACGTAGTCACTGGCCGCTTTCCGTTTCGAGCGTGTGCGCGTCAGTGAAACGCGCAACGCCACAGTGTTCCTTAACAGTTACGCCAAGGTCCTTAAGCTGCGAACTGAACGTCGAGTGCGCGCGCACTTCCGCGACGACCTCGCGGACGCGCACTAACAAACGCGCGTAGTCGAGTAACGGCTCGGTGACGAGGATGCCGTAGCGCTCGAGGTCGCGCGTATCGCGGAGCAACCGAGCCGCATGTGCGAGAGTCCTTACCGGAACGGGTCCATCGTTCGCCGCCATTCCCCCGAACTCATCACGCGTAATGAGCGTAGTTTTTGCGCCCAGGTCGCCCGCGCGCAGCGCCGCGGTCATGCCGGCTGGACCACCGCCAATAACAACGACGTCCATATGTTCTCCTCACGACCTCACGACCCTCGATCGTCGGGCCCAAAACTCTAAAACTTAATTGCGCCGGAGATTTGGATCGAGTGACCTTGAAACGTTGACCTGTTCGAGAACTCCTGAAGATACTTAAAGCCGACGTTGATCCGATGCGGCAGGTTCACGTTCGAAGCAAAGCCGAGCGCGTTGACCTTGTAACGCGCCGCTTCCTGATCAGGCGTCACGTTTGGGCCACGCCGCGCCGTGGTCTGTCGCTGGTTATAGCCGGCAAATCCGACTTGCAGCCACGGCTGGTCTCCGAAAGGAAGAGCGCGCATCAGCGAAAAGTCGAGGTTGAAAGTCTGTCCTGGCTGTATGCCCGTGTCCTTCTGCGTGGTGTGGATCTCGTACATCTGAAAAGCGGACGCGATCGTCTTCCTGTCCTTTGTCAGATAAAACGTCTGGCCTGACGAGAAGGCGTGCGTCCAGTAACCCGACCCCACGTTGTTGTTCGCGCCGGCCTGGAAGCTTCCAGTCGGAGCCAGGAAGCCGTAGACGGCGCGCACGGCGGCTCGCTCCTTGTTCCAGCCGAGAATGAACGGTTGGTAGTAAGAGTCGGCGAAACCGCCGCCGCCGCTAACGGGACCCGTGAAGTCGGAAGTGAGCGAGTTTTTTGCAACCGGCAGGGTCGCCGTCATTGAAAACCTGGCGCCGCCCAGAATCATCTTCTTACTCACCCACGCGAGAGTATTCATGTCCATCACGACCGAATTACTTCCCGTGGCCAACACCTGACCGTCCGGTCCTTTCGATTTATCGCGCGAGTAGATCAGAAGCTGGTTCGAGTAACTGAAGCCCGGCTCAGGCGTTACACCGGAGTTGGTAGCACTCATGCCGAGCGGATACACTCCCCTGTTCTGTGCACGCACCTGCGAGACGAAAACTAATCCACACAAAGCTACCGGCAAAGCGAAAGCAGACAAGGCCGAGCGCAAATCTCCCATCATCGGCGTACTTCTACGTCTGAAGATCGGAGAGCCACCGCAGGGCGCGCATCCCCGGCATGAAACAGTATTCACCGCCGCGCGTGACGACGAAGTGCGGAATAGCATGCAGACGCTTTCTGACTGGTCGGCGTGGCACTGTGAAACCGCCCGGTTCGCTGTTCGCTCCGGCGATCGGATCGCGATCGTCGCCGGCTCCGAAGAACACGCCGTCGTTGATCCATTCAGACTGCACGAACTCGAACTGCCGGCCCAGGTGCGCCCCCACAAACGCGAACATCAGTCCACGCTCGACGCCGTCGTCCTCCAGAACACCTTCCGGCAGCAATGGACCATAGGCTGTCCCACGCCGGATCATCCGGTGAATGCGGACCATACCGGCTATCTCTGCGTCGCGCGGGTTGGTGCGCCGGATGTGCGAGCCGCAGGGAGTCTTGAAGCCCATTGGGTCGTCTGCCTGAAACAGAAAATCGTTATTGCGATGCGGGTCTGCTCCCAGCGCGGGATCGTCGTGCAGTGGACAAAGCGCGAGAGGCGCACCGCTACGCCAGCGGCCCATCATCTTCGCCGCCATCAACTCCTCAGCCTCGAGTCCGTCGGAGTGAGACTTAAGAAAGCGACGAAACTCCGCAACGCGCTGATGCAGCTTGCGAAAGACTACGTACGTCCCGTTTCGACCGAGGATTTCGGGTACGGTCTTTTGAATCCCGCCCATCTCATCCGGGTAGCCGAGTATGAACTCGCCGGCTTTGAGCGGCTGTTCGTTCGGATTACTTCCGGGAATACCACTCCCTTCAATCGCGGGATGACTGATGCCGTCTCTGTATCCGAACGGTTCTGTTTCGGTTGGTAACGCGTGGCAGTTCT
>DASUOZ010000742.1:0-15830 GCA_036276375.1 Pyrinomonadaceae bacterium
ATTCCGCACCTCTCTACTAAAAACCGGATATCGGAACATACCTTGCATAACAGAGTCGTGCTGTGTTGTCTCCCTATGATTTGTCTGAACTATTTATCTCACGACTTCCTAACAAGTGAGATTGGTGATTACGTCTTCTGAGGCCGCGTGAAACCTTCAAGGCGCCTCGAGAAGATCCTCGAATAAAGCATGTATCGGGAAGGAGCCCAAATGAAGAAATTGTTTTTTGCCTTCATGCTCGCGGCCCTGACAATGAGCTTATCGGCCGTAGTCGCATTTGCTCAGAGTACCGCGGGTGTGACAGGAACAGTTAAGGATAGCAACGGCGCTGTGATCGCCGGTGCTGACGTGAAACTGACAGACCCTAAGACCGGCGTTGAATTGGACACCAAAACGAACGATCAAGGTGTCTACAACTTCCCCAGAGTCGCGCCGGGCACGGGCTACAAATTGACTTTCACTGCTCCTGGTTTTCAAACTCTGGTAATCAATGACGTAGCTCTCGGCGTCGGCACCGTGGAAACTCACAATGCCGAGATGACTATCGGCGAGGTCTCCGGCACCGTTGTCGTGACGGCCTCCAATGAAGTCACCTTGAATACCACCGACGCGAGTATCGGAAACGTTATCGGAGAACGAAGACTTAAAGAGCTTCCCATTCAGATTCGCAATTCACCTGCTGCGCTGATCGGTTTGCAACCCGGTGTGGTAGGAAACAACGTCGGTACCGGCACCACGAATCGCGTTGGTTCGGTCACCGGTTCGCGTGCTGACCAGGGCAACATCACTGTTGACGGTATCGACGTCAACGATCAGGCCACGGGCCAATTTGCCGCGACCGTTGGTAATGCTCCGATCGACGCGATTCAGGAGTTCCGCGCGGTTTCCACCAACCCCGGCGCCGCCGACGGACGAAGCAGCGGCGGCCAGGTCGAGTTGGTAACCAAGAGTGGTACCAACGAATTCCACGGCAACGTCCGTGAATACAACCGCACCGCCTTCACCGCTGCGAACTCCTTTTTCAACAACCGCAGCGGCGTAGCGCGGCCGCAACTCACCCGTAATCAGTTTGGCGGCAGCATCGGTGGTCCAATCATCAAGGACGCGATGTTCTTCTTCTTCGACTACGAAGGCCGCCGCGACGCGCAGGGCATTTCGTATCTGCGAATTGTTCCGCTGAACCACTTCCGCAACGGGGGCGTTGCGTACATCAACGCAGGCTGCCCCTCAAATGCACGCCTGAACACGAACCCGGGCTGCATCACGATCCTTTCGCCCGCGCAAGTTGCGGCTTTGGATCCGAAGGGAATCGGCGCCAGCCCAGGCCTATTGAGCTTCATCAATGACCGTTATCCGCAGGCCAACGATTTGACCGCCGGCGACGGTATCAACACTGGTGGATTCCGGTTCAACGCTCCGTCAAAGCGTGAAGACAACACGTACACGACGCGCATCGACTGGAATGCAACCTCGAAACAGAGATTCTTCGGACGCTTCAATATCGCTCGTCGCCTTCAGACCGACACGGTCAACTCCGTCGCGGCGCAGTTCCCAGGCGATCCCGAAACGGCGCAAATCGTCGTCAGGGACTACACCTGGGTCGTCGGTCACACCTGGACCGCCAGTCCAAACCTGGTGAACCAGGCAACGGTCGGCGTTGCCCGTTCGGGATTGCTTTTCCCGAACAACTTCGCGCCCGCCTTCCCGAACTCCTTTACGTTTGGAGCCGGTTTGACCGCACCGTTCGCGCGCATCGACGAGCAGGACAGATTCGTTCTGGTGCCCACGATTCGTGACGACGTGACGTGGACCAGGGGAACGCACTCCTTTGAGTTCGGCGGTGTTTACAAACCCATCGATTCGCAATCGGGAATCACTAACGACTTCAACTTCGCGAGCGTCGGGTTGGGTGGTTCGATTACGGCGCTGGGGGCCTCGCTCCGCCCGGGTAATATCTTAGACAACACCACGGCGACCGGAGCGTATGACTCCGCGTTTACGTTTATTCTCGGACGCTATTCTCAGGTCGCAACGAACTTCAACTACGACCCGAGCGGGACGGCTTTTGCTCCGGGTACCGGTAAGCAACGTGATTACCGGTATGACGAGCTCGAGCTCTACGTGCAGGACAACTGGAGAGTTCGCAACAACCTGACACTCAACTTCGGTGTCCGCTGGCACTATTACCCGGCGCCGTACGAGAAAAACGGATTCCAGGCCGGGCCGAATGTCGACATGCGAGAGTTGTTCGATATCCGCGTCCGAAACGCCGCGGCGGGAATCAGTGGCGTAGATGCTGAACCGTTGCTCCAGTACGATCTCATCGGCAAGGGCAACGACGCTCGCCCGCTTTATGACACCGATTGGAACAACTTCGGCCCAAGGTTTGGTTTTGCCTACACGCCGGATTTCCAAACCGGTTTTCTGAGCAAGGTCTTTGGCGACAACCGAACAGTGATCCGCGGCGGCGGTTCGATCGTTTACGATCGGCCCGGCGGTGGCATCACGTTCATTCAGGACCAGGTCTCGTACCTGTTCGACAACTCGGCTACCACACAGTTTCCGGGAGCTAACGCAACCGCGGCTTTGCTGAACAATCCGCGTTTCACCAACATCAACACGCTGCCGGTGCAGAACGTAGCGCCTACAATCACGCGTCCATTTACTCCGTTTGTCGAAGATGGATTCCCATTCGGATTGGCGACGGGTGAATTCAACTACGCGGTGGACCAGAAGTTCCGAGTCCCGTACTCGATTCAGTACAGCCTCGGCTTCCAGCGCGAAATTCCCGGCAACTTCATCCTTGAGATGTCATACGTGGGTCGCCAGGGCCGAAAGCTCTTCTCGCAGGCTGACGTGGCTCAAGTGCTGAACTTCAGGGATCCAACGTCGGGCCAGTTTATGCTCGACGCATTCAACGCCCTTCAGGGCCAGGTTCAGGCCGGTCTAACCGGTGCCGCCATCACTCGGCAGCCCTGGTTTGAGAACCAGATTGGCACCGGCGGGACTAATCTGATGGGCAACAACGCCACGCTGCGACAGCTCGTGCTCCGCGGTGATACGTCGGACGCGATCTTCCTGCTGTATCAGAACGGCTTGCTCGAACCCAACGTCGGTATGAGCGCTCAGTTCGGTACCAACATCTACATTTCGAACCAGGGCGCCTCCAGTTACGACGGCATGCTCGTGAGTTTGCGTAAGCGCTTCTCAGACGGTCTCCAGTTCGACTTCAACTACACCCTTTCCAATTCGAGAGACAATGGATCGAGTGTTGTGAACACCGTAACCGGCGGCATCGTGTGCGACCTTACCAACCTGCGCGTCTGCCGCGGACCGGCCGATTTCGACATTCGTCACCTCATCAATGCCAACTTCATTTATGAGTTGCCATTTGGTCGTGGACGCATGTTCGGCAGCAACGTTCCGGGCTGGGCCAACCAGATCATCGGCGGTTGGGAAATCACCGGCATCTTCACTGCTCGCAGTGGACTGCCCTTCGGCACCACCACCACCGCGTTCCCCGTCAGCTTTAACTTCGGCGGCGCGGCCGGCGGTCCTGCGGCTCAGAACCTGAGAAATGCTCCCGCTCTGCGGCCTGACATTCACGACGATCCGGCTACTGGAACCATCCAGTTCTTTAGAGATCCGGCAGTCGTCTTCTCTCCAAGCAGACCGACAACGGGCGTTCTTCGATTCCCGCACCACGGCGAAATGGGTAACCGCAACTTCCTCCGTGGCCCAGGCTTCTGGAATCTCGACACGGCTTTGATCAAGACGTGGGGGATGCCGTGGTCGGAACATCACAACTTGCAGTTGCGCTGGGAAGCTTTTAATCTTTTCAACCACAACAGCTTTGGCTTGCCGGCAGTCGGTATCACCGGCACCACCTTCGGTCAGATCACCACTTCAGCTAGCGCGCCGCGCGAAATGCAATTCGCGTTGCGTTACAATTTCTAGCTCGATTTTGTCTTTGACTTTACGGGCTCCCGCGGAGGTGGGAGCCCTTTTTTTTGAACCGGGAGCAGAATCATGCTGAACAGTCGCTTAATCCTTTCCTCGCTGCTCGCTCTCGTTGCGGTGCTCTCCGGCACCGCGTTGGCCCAGGGAGGTCGAACACTCTTTGGTGACGTGCGCATCACGGGTGAGAACAACACTCTCGTTCCCAAAGAGGTGACGCTGATCTTACGGCGTGCTCCGGACGGTGAAGTTGGACGGCAGACGATCTCCAGCCGCGGACGCTATCGCTTTACCAACCTGCCTCTCGGTGAGTACGAGATATGGGTTGAGGCAGACGGCAAGGAGATTGGACGTATGGGCCCAATCTTCATGCGTGAACGAGACCTAAGCAATAGTCCGTATGGCTTTCAGTACGATCTCGACTTCAAGTGGAAAGCCGGTAGTTCGCCGTCGGGAGGAGTGATTTCCGCGGCTGATGTTTATGAGCGTCCGGTTGCGACCAGATCGCTTTTTCAAAAAGCGGAAGAACTGGTCGGCAAGAAGAAATACGATCAGGCTGTTGATTTACTCAAGCAGATCGTCGAAACAGACAAGAACGACTTTCAGGCCTGGACCGCGCTCGGCACTATTTACTACGCCGAGCAAAAACTCGACGCCGCCGCGGATGCTTACCTGAAAGCGATCGAGGTCCATCCGGGTTCGCCTCGCGCCCATCTCAACCTTGGCCGAGTGCGCTCGTCGCAAAAGAAATTCGAAGAAGCAGTCGAACCACTGACGAAAGCCGTCGAACTGCAACCAACCTCGGGCGATGCAAACTACTTGTTAGGTGAGTGTTACCTGCAACTCAAGAAGGGCTCGAAAGCGATTCCGTATCTCAACGAAGCGGCGAATTTGGGCCGTCCTGACGCTCATCTCCGCCTTGGCTGGCTTTACAACGCAGCCGGTTTGAAAGACAAGGCGGCCATTGAGTATGAAGAGTACCTGAAGAAGAACCCTGACTATCCCGATCGAAACAAGTTGAAAGAATATATCACCGCAAATAAGAAGAGCTGAGCTACACTGCGAACACGGTGCGCTTCGTCTTCACCAAATTCTTCTACCTGCTTGCGGCGCTCGCTTTTATCCCGCTTTCACTTTCGTGGCAGCGCCCATGGTTAGCATGGGTCGCGCTCGCTTACGACGTCCTGCTGATCTGCGCCGCGATCGTCGACTCACGAATGAGTCATCTGCCAAAAGGATTTCAGGTCACGAGGGAGTTTGGCGGTCGTTTCGCGATGGGCGCGGAAACAGACGTCAGGATTCACATCGAGAACGCCTCCAACCGTGCGGTTTCGCTGGTTATCAAAGACGAATTTCCGCCGCAGATGATTCTTAAAGGCGAGCGCGAGGGCGAACTGAAGGTCGACGCGTATAGCTCCGCCACTCTGATTTACGCAGTGACGCCGCCGCGACGCGGACGATTCGAATTTAGTTACGCAGCTTTGCGTTTTCGGTCCCGGCTCAACCTGGTGTGGTGCGAAGCGCGCGGCGCCGAACCCGTGACGGTCAAGGTCTATCCAAATCTGCGACGCGCGCGTGAGGCAGAGTTGAAAGCGCTCGGCGCGCGCTCGATGGTCTCGTCTCATCGCAAAACATCCTGGCGCGGCGAAGGGCGCGAATTCGAATCGATGCGCGATTACGTTCGCGGCGACGAACTGCGTCACATCTCCTGGACCACAACCGCGCGACGCGGAAAACTCACCACGCGCCAGTATCAAATCGAACGCGATCAAACCATTCTTGTCGCGCTCGATTCCGGACGCCTGATGACCGCGCGTATCGAACGGGAAACAAAGCTCGATTCCGCGGTGCACGCCACGCTCGCGTTGTTCTCAGCCGCCGCACGCGCCGGCGACAACGCCGGGCTGGTCGTCTTTGGCCGGCGCATAAAAAGCTATTTGCCGCCGAGTCGCGGGCGCGACCACATCGATGCCGCGCTCGAAGCGCTCTACGCTGTTGAGCCCGAGATGATCGAGCCGTCGTATCCGCACGCGTTTGAATTCATCGCCGCCAACAGCAAACGGAGATCGCTGGTAATTCTGCTTACGGATCTCGTTGACGAAGAAGGTTCAAAGGAATTACTGACGTCGCTGCATCTGCTGCGCCCGCGTCACTTGCCGTTGGTGGTAACGATTGCCGATCGGGATCTGAAGGCGGTGGTCCGGGCCGTTCCGGAGTCAGTGCACGATCTGTTTACGCAATCAGTGTCGGAAGAGATCATCCATTATCGTGAGGCTGCGTTGCGGATGGTTGAATCGGCCGGCGGTCTCGCGCTTGACGTGACCGCGGCGGCGTTGGCGCCGGCATTGTTGGAGACGTATCTGCGAGTGAAAGAACGCGGTTTATTGTGATTCCGGCTTCGGCTCGTCCTCGCGACCGACGAAGAGCAGGTAGCTATACAAGGCAAGCCCGGTCACCGCGGCAATGCTGTACTTGATTCGTGGATCGATCTCGGCCGGCGAAACAAATCCCTCGATAGTTCCCGCCACCACCAGCAACAGCGCGACTCCAATCATCAAGCGAACAGCTTCCATGCCGCGCGTGCGCAAGGCGTCAGCGCGCGTGAGATCGCCCGGCATGATCATCGCGCTGCCGATCAAAAGACCCGCGCCGCCGGCAATGAAGATGCACGACAGTTCGATCACGCCGTGCGCGACCATGAACGTCACGAGGTCGTTGCCGAAACCGGCGTTGTAAGTCAGCGCCAGCACTGAAGCGATGGCCGCGCCGTTATAAGCCAGGATGAAAAGTGTTCCCACACCGAGAATGGCGCCGAAGGCAAAGGTGTAGATCGTGACCTGAATGTTGTTAGTCATGATCCCGCTGGCGCCTATCTGGTTCTGGTCGTTCAGCGATTCCCACCAGTGCGTTTTCGTTTCAACGTACAACTCGCGAAACGAGGGGCTCACGCCGACGAGCTCGGAAAACTCCGGGTCGTATCTCGTGGCGGCGAAGCTCAGCGCGCCGAAGACGAAGAAAACAGCGAACGAAACAAATGTGTAACGCCACGTCCGGCGAAACGTCTGCGGCAGTTCGTGGGTGAAGTAGCGGCGAATTCGTTTGCCCCCCTGCGCGTCCGCCCGATAGATGCGGCCGTGCGCGCGAATGACGAGACTGTTGAGGTAGTTAACGAGTCTCGGATCGCGCGACTCTGCGCGAGCGATCGCGAGGTCGGAAGCGGTGCGCCGGTAGATGCGACCGAGCTCACGGACTTCGTCGCGGCCCAAACGTTTTAACGAAGCGTGGTCGAGCAGCTTCAGCAAGTCCTCGAGCCGTTGCCAGGCGTTTTTGCGTTGACTGATGAACTTGTCGGAAGGCATTTTGTCGTAGTGTAGCTTTGCGTGGTACAAAGCTCAACGAAAAGATGAAACAGGTTGTCGAATGCGTTCCCAACTTCAGTGAGGGGCGGAAGCCCGAGACGGTGCAGCGCATCGCCGAGGCGATCGGCGCGGTCGAAACGGCGTGCGTGCTCGATACGCATATCGATCCTGACCACAACCGATCCGTGATTACGTTTGTCGCTTCGCCAATGAACGTGGTTGAGGCGGCGGTGCGGGCTGTGAAACGTGCGTCGGAATTGATCGACATGCGCACGCATCACGGCGAGCACCCGCGCCTTGGTGCGACGGACGTGTTGCCGTTTGTGCCTGTTGAGGGTGTGACGATGGACGATTGCGTCCGGCTCGCTCACGAAGCAGGCAAGCGCATCGCCCGTGAACTTTCCATTCCGGTTTATTACTACGAGAAAGCCGCGCTTCGCCCCGATCGCGTCAATTTGGAAGACGTGCGTCGCGGTGCGCTCGAACTGTTGCGCGAACAGATCACCACGAATCCTGAACGCGCGCCCGATGAAGGTGTGCCGGCGATTCACGACACCGCCGGTGCGATCGCAGTAGGCGCGCGCCCGTTCCTGATCGCTTTCAACGTGGTGCTTCGCAGCGACGAACTCCAGATCGCACGGCAGATCGCCAAGGCCATACGCGCGCGCAACGGTGGTTTGCCGTTTGTGAAAGCGCTCGGGTTTCGACTGGCGACGCGGAGTTGCGTGCAGGTGTCGATGAATCTGGTGAACTATGAAGTCACCGGGATGGACGTCGCTTACGATGCCGTTCGCCGCGAGGCGGAGCGTTTGGGCGTCAGAATCGACAGCACTGAAATCGTGGGCCTGGTGCCACGCGCTGCATTGAATCGGCAAGCTGAGTATTTCAGCAAACTCGAAAACTTTTCCGAAGCGAAGATCCTGGAGAACCAGATCGCTAACTGCGGAGCTTAACGAGATGGCTAGCTGCCGAGCTCGATGATCGCAGCACGCAAGCGTTCGTGCCGCCGCATGAGCTTCAAATACATTCTTTCTTCCGCCGCGCGCTTCGCGCGCACGATCCGCTTTAACATCTGCCTTTGATCCCCACTCCAACTGGCCGCATGGACGAGAGACGCCAACGACTCGAACTTGCGCCCTTGCGTTCGTAGCCCAATCTTCCGCACCTGAAACCGATCCCAATCACCCTTACGCCGCTCGTCGAGTTCAAAGATCATCGGACTCTTAGCTAGTCGTCGCAAGGTACTTAGCGGTGTTCGATAGCCATTGCGCGAAGCGATCTTCTGTTCTTCTCGCTCCGTCAGCCGCAACACGTGCGCGTCAGTCGGACGAAAACCAAGCTTGCGATAAAACCAAAAAGCGCCCGACTCGATTCCTTCCTCGTTCTGGTAACCAACCTGATACGGCTCGATCGCAAACGCCGTGACGCCCGCGAAGTGGCGCATCACGTTGAGCAGTCGCGCGTAAAGCCACGCGGTCTCGCCATCGCGAAACGTGTAGTAGAGATTGAAGCCGCTTTCCATTCGTTCGAACAGCGAAATGCCTTCGAAGTAACCGATCGCTACGCCGTTCTTGTAGATCATCGTCGCGTGATACGCGCGCAATGGCAGCCGCCTTTCCGGAGGCAATCCGAACAGATGCAGTTGAACACCGCGACCCAAATCGATCTGATAAACGTGCGCCGGATCGCCGTGCGTGAAACCGTAAAGCTCGCGATAACGAACGGTTGACGCTTCACACGCCAGGTCCAAAGCGCGTTCTCCGTCGGTCGAAGAAAACTTTCGCAACACGGGCGCAGGCGCGTTCAGCTCATCACGCAGGTTGACGTCGCGGCGTTGAATGAAAGGTTCACGATGGTAAAACATGCCGCGCGTCGCACAGCGCTGACCGGTGCGTGTTGAACGAAAGCCCGGCGTCCACTGAACGTCGAGCTGTTGCGAATCATAGAGCTCAGCCTTTTCATGATCGGGCTTTTCGAGCTGATCAAATCGTTCAATCAACCACGAAATCTCCGTTTGCCGTCCACGCGCCGCCGCCAACCACTTCCGATACGGAACGTTCGCCTCAACGTTTGCATCCTCTTCCAACAACGGCATGAAGCGCGGCCATGCTTGGGCCAAACGGTTCTCGTTTTCGAACCAGTCCCAGTAGATCGTGAGCTGTGATGGATAACGTTTGACCAGCCGGCGAACGACGTAGAAGGAAAACGTGTCGGTCACGGGCGTACCGGCAATGCCCGACACGTTTGGGTGTTCGAGGTTCGCCAGATCCACGTCGTGCTCGCGCGCGTCCGAAACGCGCTCGGCAAAAGCGCGCAGTTGCTCTTCCGCGAGACGCGCGACCGCGGCGTTGTGCGGGTAAGCGCGAATAAACAACAGCAGTTCGTGTAGGCGAATGAGCGATTCCGAATCGCGAAACCGCTTGCGCGCCAGGCGCTCGAGCAACGACTGCACGCGCTTCGCGTCCTGCGGACCAAAACTGGTTTTCAGCTTGTCGAGTTGCTGGAAGGCCACGGACGCTCACAGACTAACACGGATTTCTTTTAGGCTTTCAGGGTTTCTCTGGTCCGCGTGCTCCGTGTCTGTCTGTGGCTTGAAACTAGGCCCGGCGAATGAACTTCGCGGCAATCCATCCCGCCAGCACCAGTGCGGAGAGAATGATCCAGTTGTAGCGGTCGCCGTACGTCACGCCAGGATAATGATTGCTGATCATGATGAACACTACGGGCACCGCCATGAAAGTGTTCTGCTTGGACCGCAACTTCGCGCGCGCCGAAAGCCGTTCGTCAGGTTTGCGGCCCTCGTTGAGTGCCGCGATCATTCGTCGTTGCGCGGGCAGGATGTGCATCCAGACATTTGCGGCCATGATCGTGCCGAAGATGGCGCCGAGATGGATGTAAGCCGCGCGCGCACTGAACACGCGTGTCAGAGCGTACGCGAGCGCCACGATCAGTACGTAAGCAACAACGGCGAACGCCTTTTCGTGACGGCCCAACGGCGACGACATCAACACGTCGTAAACGAAACCGGAACCAAAGATCACAGAGATGCCCAACGCTACGGCCCAACCAAGACTGATGTCGTAAACGTCTCGATCGATCAGCGCGCCGCCGCCGAGATAGTAGATCAGCACGAGCAACGCAAAGCCGCTGAGCCACGTCATGCCTGCTTCCCAGCGAAACCAGTGCAGTGTGCGCGACACGAGATCGGGCACTTTCCGTCGTTCGACAACGTAGAAACCGCCGCTATGGACCATCCAAACCTGCGCGCCGGCGCCGGTTGCTGCGACGGCTTTTTCCTCTTCAGTCAAACGCGCGTCGAGCCAGGTGAAGTAGTAAGTGGTGCCCACCCACATGATGCCGGCAAAGACGTGTGTCCAACGAAACAGGAGGTTCAGCCATTCGTTGAGAGTCGGATCGAGATTCATCGAGACGAGTTTTTAACTTCCGCGATAGGTCGAGTAGCCGTAAGGACTGATCAGCAACGGCACGTGGTAATGCTGCGACGGATCTTCGACGTTGAAAACCACCGATACTTGCGGATAGAAACAGGCAAGACTGAGCGAAGAGAAATACGGCTCAGTGTCGAAAACGAGCCGATAGGTTCCGTTTGCCACCGGACGATCGACGAGAAAGAAAGGTTTGACACGCCCATCCTGGTCCGTCCACGCATGGCTCAGCTCGGTCCAGCTCTCATCGTTGTTCTGGAGCTCGAGAGAAACGGCCACGCCGCTAGCGGGCGCGCCGCGCGAGGTGTCGAGTACGTGGGTTGAAATCGTGCTCATGAATGTGCTTATGGATGACCGAGTAGGTTTCGCAATCTCAACTCAGTGATCTTCGCTTGTTCGGCGGCGGCCACGGGTAACTCGGCCGCGGGTTCGTTTGGTAGTCGCAATTCGAGCAGCGCCAGTATCTCATCAGATGACTTACCGGTGGCGCAAACGATGAAAATAAAACCGAATTTCTTTTCGTAATCGAGGTTCAACTTTGCCAGTCGTTCGCTTGTTTCCGGCGCGGCGTGCTGAACGCCCTGTTGTTCCTGCGCCGACCACTGTTGCGACTGGGCCGAAACCGCATTCGCCGCTTTCTTCTCGCCGATCTTAGGGTGACTGCGAAACGCTTCGAGCCAGTCGGTTTCGTCCAGCGCCCACCAAACCTCAATAGCCTTCGCGATCAGTTGATCGACACTGTCGTACGGTCGCCCCTGGTGGACTGCTTCGGCCCACCGCGTCGCGCCGCAACATTTCAACAACTCCGTACGCGCGTCTGCGGGAGCGAGTTCATTCAACCACGCCAAATCGTGCGACGCGTGCATTGCGGTCACTCGTCCAACGTGGCCAACGTTCCATAGACCCGCAGGCGGCTCACGCCACCGTCGGGAAAAATGTTGAACCGCAGATGCGATACGACGCCCGCCTCGGTCAGTTCGCGATCAAAGTAATGACGCGTGTGCGCCTGGAGTTTCGTGCGCGCTAGGACCGGCGTCCACGTGATAGACGAGTCGTTGAGATCCGCTGAAGCGGAAACGTTGCACGCCTCGATCGAACAGCTCTCAGGAAAGTTACCTTTGAAGTGCGACGTGTCGACTTCGATCGACTTAATCTCGCCGGGTCGCGCGAGTTTGATGATGGCCCAATCGTGCCCTGGACCACGACGCCGCTTTGTTTCCCAACCGTCGCTCATGTCCGCCGCGCGTCCCGGCATGATCAGATTGTGCCGATGCCCGAAGAACATGTCGCTGCACGACAACACGAGTGCGCCGTTCTCAGCCGCCGCCAGATCACAGTGACCACCGGCGCGTTTGATTCGTTCCCAGTCAGGCACGACTTCGCCAAACACTCGCAGCCGCGCGACACCGCCATCGGGAAAAATGCGGAAACGAAGATGCGTGATTCGTTCGCCGTACGCGATCGGAAATGGATTGCGCGAGTCGCCGGCGAGCGGCGATTGCGGCAACAACGGCGTCCACTGAACTGACTCATCGAGCAACTCTTGTTCACTCGGCAGTCGCGCGAATGCCGCGCCGTCCAGCGAACAATGCTCCGGATAATTCCCACGAAAGAAACTCGTATCAACCACCACGCCGCGAACAATGCCCGGCAGGCCCAAACGAATGATGCACCAGTCAAAGCCGGGCGTGCGCCGGCGCCGGCTTTCCCAACCGTCCATCCACTTGCCGCGGTCGGTGTACTTGCCGTCGATAAAAATCGGCTCGCTTGCCTTCAACAAATTTTCTTTTGGCGCAAAGAAATCGTCGTTGGCATAGAGCACCGCGCCGCCAACTTTTTCCGCAGCCAGATCGATGAGATCCGTGAAGTTCATAAGCCACAAAGAGGCACAAAAGGCACAAGAAGCACAAGAGTCCCGAGTCAGGTAAGAATGTACTTTTTTATCTCCAGTCGTGGAGCGCCAAAGTTAATTAGCAGACCGTGCTCGATCCGCGCCGCACGAAGATACCCCAATAATTGTGCCGTGTGCGCTTCGACCAAGGCGCTACAGCCCTTTATCTCACAAATCAGTCGCTCGTCAACTAATAGGTCTGCGGTTAGAAGGCCAAGGAGCATTCCATCTTCATCAAACACTCTCAACCGCCGCTGTTGCTCAACTCTGACCTGTTGCTTGCGGAGTCGGTTCGCGAGCGCATTCTCGTAAATCTTTTCGTTGAACCCGCTACGCAAGTACCTGTGAATCTCTAAACTCGTCTGTCTAATGATGCCACAAAGCGTGAAGATGCTACGGCTGTGAGGATCCGCCGACATATATAAACTCTCCCTTTCTTAATGCTTCTTGTGCCTCTTGTGCTTCTTGTGCCTCTTTGTGGCTCTCATCATATATTTTTTCGCCGCGAAGAAAAGTCTTTTCCACGACGCCCGTTAGCGACTCGCCGTGATAAGGCGTCAGTTTGTGGCGATGTTCGAGGTGCTCGGCGTTGACCACAAACTCTCGAGCCGGATTCCAAATAATGATGTCCGCGTCGCGCCCCGCGGCGAGGACGCCTTTACGCGTGTCGAGCGAGACCTGCCGCGCCGGGTTCGCGCAAAGCCAGTTCGTCAGCTCGCGTAACGAAAAGCCGCGGCGACGCGCTTCGGTCCAGGTCACCGGCAGACGCAGTTGCAGCGACGCGATCCCGCCCCACGCGGCCATGAAATCGCCGGTCTCGCGCACTTTCATTTCTCCCGGACAGGGCGAATGGTCTGACACGACCATGTCGATTGTGCCCTCCGCCAGTCCGTCCCAAAGTTTCTCGCGATTTTCGCGCTCGCGAATCGGCGGGCAGCATTTGAACTCCGTTGCGTGCGTGGGAATAGTCTCCGCCGCAAAGTGCAAATAGTGTGGACAGGTTTCCGCTGTGATTTTTACTCCGCCAGTCTGGGCTTCACGGATCAGTGGCAACGCGTCGGCAGAAGAAAGGTGGACGATGTGCACGCGCGTGCCAAACTCGCGGCTCAAACGAATCATCAGCTCGATCGCTTCATTCTCGGCCGCCCGCGGCCGAGAATGAAGAAACGCGTTGTAATCCGTGTGCACCGCCGTCCTCATCGGTCCGGGCAGTTCAGCGTGAACGATCAACATCGCGCCGAGCCGCGAAAGCTCCGGCATCGCGATTCGCAGATCGTCTTCAGTCACGTGCGGAAACTCATCCACGCCGGACGGGACGAGAAAACACTTGAACCCAACCACGCCGGCGGCAAACATCCGCGCGAGCTCAGACGTGTTACCCGGCACAACGCCGCCCCAAAATCCGACGTCCACAAAACAGTCGTCCTTCGCGGTCTCGAGTTTTGTCTTGAACCCGGCGAGCGTGGTCGTCGGTGGAATTGAGTTGAGCGGCATGTCGATCAGCGTCGTGACGCCGCCTGCTGCCGCCGCGCGTGTTGCCGTGCGAAACCCTTCCCACTCGGTTCGCCCGGGCGAGTTGACATGCACGTGCGTATCAACCAAACCCGGCATCACGACCGCGTCAACACCGGCTTCAACAATCTCACAGCCCGCGACAATCTCATCGAAGTCACGCACCGCCACGATCTTCTCATCACGAACATGAATCGACGCCGGACCAATCGCGTCCGTCGACACGACGGTTCGCCCGCGAATGATCAGATCGACAGTCGACATGATCGGTCAGAAAGTCGGTGGCGGTGGCGGCAGGTTTGAGACGAACTGGTTCGGATCGCTGAGCCCAAACACCTGTCGGTAAGCGACCGCGATAGCGCCGTACTGGATCGGAAATACCAGAAATGCGCCGACGTAACACAGCAGCAAACCCGCGAAACCCAAGAGGGCGGTCAGCAGCGACATGCCCAGAATTCGCCAGAAGTTGGCCATGGCCGCCTTGAAGCTCCATCTGATCGCGTCGATGGCTTGCAGTTTTCGGTCGACAATCAAGGGGTAACTAAACGTAAAGCCGATTGAAATGAAGACGATGATGACGATCATCACGAGCCAGAAGATCGCAAACATACCCATGACGCCAAGCATTGCCGCCGGATTTGGCTCATTGCCTTGCACTGCTATCGACAGAATGAATGCAAAGTAGAACGCCAGGTACGCGGGAACGACGATGATCAGGATCGGGATTATGTGCAGCAACGTGGCGATCAGGCTGGGACCAAAATAGTCGAACCCTTTGAAGAGCAGACCAAATTCAAACGGCTCGTTGCGCATTCGTTTGAAATAAGTCAGGTGCAGCCCGCACATCATTGGCCCAAGCAAAATGCCGAAAGGCACCGCCGATCCGACGAGCATTGCTACGGCGGCCAGGCCTACAAACAGCCAGTACTGGTCTTTGATCAGCGCCCACGCGCCCTTGATGCATTCGAGTGGTTGGACGGCGTTTCTTTGAAAAACGAGTTCGGGGGTGGACATTCAGGTTTTCCTTAGGGGTCAGGATTTACGATCTTGCAGTCATCAGAAAATCAACGAGCAGATTCGCGGCCACGCGCAAACGATAAGCGGCAGTCGAACGCACGTCGTCGATGGGCGTGATCTCGCGCAGCAACGTTTCGCGTGCGAGCTTTACAGTGTCGTCGTTGAGCGGATGTCCGCGGATGGCGCCTTCGGTTTGTTTGCAACGGAGAACAACCGGAGCCACGCTGCCGAGCACGACGCGAACATCGTCGACGCGCTCGCCTGCCATCCGTGTCACACCGGCAAAACAGACTTTCGAGATCGCCTGGGCTTTGCGCGTGCCGACTTTGCGATAGTAGTGCTTCACGTCGACAGTGTTTCGTGGCAGACGAATGCGGGACAATAATTCATCCGGACGAATATCCATATGCTTATATCCCTTGTGAAAACCGTCGTACGAAATCCAGCGCGAGCCGGAGCTCGAGACTAATTCGATTTCCGCGTCGTAGGCCAACAGCGCGGGCGGCGAATCAGCCGCGGGGGAAGCATTAACGACGTTTCCGCCCAGCGTGCCGCGGTTTTGAATCGCGAGCCCGCCCGTTTCACGCGCGGCCTGACAAAGCATCGGAAACTCGCGTTGCAACACCGCGTTCGCCAGCACTTCCGTGT
>DASUOZ010000743.1:0-7158 GCA_036276375.1 Pyrinomonadaceae bacterium
CAAACATGCTTCACCTCATGTTTTTCGGATTGGTAATCGGCGTCGCGATCACGCTGCTTCCAGTAACTGTCACCACGCCGTTCCTGCGCGTGCTTGAAGGTCTCTACGAGATCACCGCGAAGATCATCGAGATGATCATGAAGTTTGCGCCTTACGCCGTCGCCTGTTTGCTTTTCACCACGACGGCGAGGTTCGGTCTCGATCTGCTTCAGGCGCTCGCGTGGTTCGTGATGACCGTGCTGGTCGGTCTGGCGCTTCACATGTTCGGCGTCTATTCGTTGTCGATCTACTTCCTGTCTCGCATCTCTCCGCTCGAGTTTTTCCGGCGCATTAAGACCGTAATCCTGACGGCGTTCTCCACGTCGTCGTCAAACGCCACTCTGCCTACGGCGCTGCGCGTTTCTGAACGAAATCTCGGCGTTCCGCAGGAGATCAACAGTTTCGTTCTGACCGTTGGCGCGACGGCAAACCAGAACGGCACGGCATTGTACGAAGGAGTCACGGTGCTCTTTCTCGCCCAACTCGCGGGCGTGGACCTGAGCCTGGGCCAGCAGTTGATGGTGGTCTATCTCGCGATTCTCGGCGGCATCGGCACGGCGGGCGTTCCTTCCGGATCGATTCCCTTCATCATCGGCGTGCTGGTAACGATCGGCATCAACCCGGCGCTGATCGCGATTATTATCGGCGTGGACCGTCTGCTCGACATGTGTCGCACGACGCTCAACGTCACCGGCGATCTCACGGCCGCGACTTTCGTAGCGCGTTCCGAAGGTTATGAACTATTGCGGCCGCACGAACCCGCGATCGTTCAGGCAGGCGTTCCGCTGGCTTCGCGCAGCTCGGATTAACGGTTTAGTAACAGCGGCGTCACACTCTGCACATAACGCGTGCGTAAATTTCAACCGCGTTCAATGGTGATAAGGGACCATGGTTTTTCCGCTCTACGACGATAATACCGACCGGCAAATCACACCCTGGGTTAACTACGCTTTTATCGCCCTGAATATTTTTGTTTTTGTTGTGCTGCAAGGGCTCGGCACGAACGAACAGTTTACTTACGCGTTCTCGACGGTCCCACAGGAGATCCTCACCGGTGAGGACATCGTGACCGCGGGCCGCGTCGTGATCGATCCGGCAACGCGCGAGCGAATGCTGCTTCCCGGTTTGGGTGAAACACCACTCTCCGTTTACCTGACGCTTTTTACGTCAATGTTCATGCACGGCGGTATCGCGCACATCGCCGGCAACATGCTCTTCCTCTGGATCTTCGGCGATAACATTGAAGACCGTTTGGGCCATGTCCGCTATTTCTTTTTCTACGTGGTTTGCGGCTTGATTGCTTCGTTGGCCCACGTGTTCACGACGGCCATGTTTGATCAAAACAGCCTGCAGATCCCGAGTCTCGGAGCTTCCGGCGCTATTTCGGGCGTTCTCGGCGGTTACATTCTGCTTCATCCGTCGCGCCGCGTGACTGTGATTCTCTTCCGGTTTTTGACAGACGTGCCCGCATGGGTGGCGATCGGAATCTGGTTCGCGTTTCAGTTAATCAGCGGTCTCGGCGTGTTAGGTCCCGGATCGGCGCAAGGCGGCGTGGCTTACGCGGCGCACATTGGCGGCTTCGTTGCGGGTTTGGTCCTGATCAAGTTTTTCGATATTGGGCACGGTAGGGTAACATCTAAGCCCTACTGAAATGAATCAGCAATGCCTGGATATTCAATCGACTCCGCGGGCGGAAATGAACCTGTTTCCGCTCGACACGTTTGCCTACGAGTTCGTCGGTAACGAAATCAAGATCAACTTCGAAATTCCCGAGTTTACGGCGATCTGCCCGTTTTCCGATTTCCCGGACTTCGCCACCATTCGCATCCAGTATGTCCCCAACGAGCGTTGTATCGAGTTGAAGAGTCTGAAGCTTTACATCAACTCGTTTCGCAACGTGAAGATCTTCCACGAGCACGTAATCAACATCATTCTCGAGGATTTCGTCGCTGCGTGCGATCCGTTGGGTGTGGAGATCGAAGGTGATTTCCACGTGCGCGGCAACATCAAGACCGTCGTGCGCGCTTCCTACAAAAAGTCTTGAGCAATCTCTGGCGCCGTTACGGACGACTGCCGCGCAACGTAGTCGCGATTGGTCTCGTCAGTCTGCTTAACGACGCATCGAGTGAAATCATCTATCCATTGCTGCCGGTTTTCCTGAGTGTCGGCCTCGGTGCGTCTTTTGCGGCGATCGGCACGATTGAAGGACTCGCAGAGTCGATGTCCAGTCTGCTGAAGCTTTTCGCCGGTTACTTCAGCGACCGTTTGGGTAAACGAAAGTGGCTGGTTGTTGGGGGTTACGCACTCGCGTCGCTGGTCAGGCCATTTATCGGCTTTGCGAACAACTGGCCCCAGGTGCTCGCCATCCGGCTCACCGATCGCATCGGTAAGGGAATCCGCACGGCTCCGCGTGACGCAATGATTGCCGACACGGCGACGTATGAACAGCGCGGCCTGGCTTTCGGTTTTCATCGCGCGATGGATCACGCGGGCGCGATGATCGGTCCGTTGGTCGGCTATGTGCTGATCGCGTTGTTTGTAGCGAACCGCGAGGCGCCGACCGCGCCGGAGTTTACGACTATCTTTCTGGTTGCTTCCGTGCCGGCAATTCTCGCGGTGCTGGTGGCGATCTTCTTCATGCGCGAGACGCCCGTACACGTCGAGCGTCCGAAGGAGATACCGAAGCTCTCGTTGCGCGGTTTCGATAGTAACTTCAAACGTTTTCTGGTGATTCTCGCGCTGTTCACATTGTCCAATTCGACCGACAGTTTTTTGGTGCTGCGGGCGAGCCAATCGGGCGTTTCGTTTATTTTCATACCGTTGCTGTGGGCGGCGCATCATGCGTCGAAAGTAGTGAGCTCGTTATACGGAGGCGATCTTTCGGATCGGCTCGGGCGCAAGCGGCTGATTGTTTCGGGCTGGGTGCTTTACGCCGCTGTCTACGCGGGCTTCGCTTTTGTCAGTGAGCCGGTTTCGGTGTGGATCCTTTTTCTGATTTACGGCATCTACTTCGGTTTGGCAGAAGGCGCCGAAAAAGCACTCGTCGCGGATCTCGTTCGACCTGAACAGCGCGGAACGGCTTACGGACTATATAATCTCGCCTTCGGCATTACGGTGTTTCCCGCGTCGCTGTTGATGGGTATGATTTGGGACTGGCAGGGTCCGACGACCGCGTTCCTGATCAGCGCGGTGATGGGCGCCGCGGCCGCGGCGCTACTATTCATATTTGTGCGGCCACATCCGGAAAGGATTACTACATGAGACGGAGAGTGCTGACTCCTCATCCTGGTCTATCAACGGGCATCGGTTATTACCTGAGCGGCATGGAAGAAGTGCGCAGCCAGCTCGTGGCGGCGGTGAAGGACATTCCCGACGACCTGATCGGCAAGCCGCCGTTTCTCGGTGCGCATTCGATCGGTGGGCTCGTGCTGCACATCGGCGAGGCGGAGTGGTTTTGGATGCAGATGGTCGTTTGCGGTCATCAACTCACCGACGAAGACAAGAAGGCTCCTTACTGGGACATTCTCGACGACGTTGAAGGTGTCGCGCGCAATGGCTACACGGCCGAGTTTTGTTTGCGTGAAGTGGAGAAGATTCGCAACCAGACGCGCGACGTCCTCTTCACCTACAACGACAAAGATCTCGAGCGCATCATCCACTTCCAGCGGCACGACAAACCGACAGAACACAACCTGCGCTGGATTCTGCATCACCTGATCGATCACGAAGCGCAGCACAAGGGACAGATCCTCATGCTGAAGCGTTTAATGGCTCTGAGTTAAATGACGAATTACGTACTGATAAGAACCGCCGATGAACTCCGGAAAGCAATCGACACTCTCACCAGCCAGCCAGTTGTCGGGCTGGATACTGAGACGACCGAGCTCGATCCGTATACCTCACGGCTGCGCCTGATCCAGCTAGCCACACCCGATCTCGTTTACCTCGTCGACTTCGATAAGTTCGCTGACAGTGACACGAGGAAAAGCGAAGCGTTGGAGCCGCTGCGTCGTTTGTTAGCTGCCCCACGGCCGATCAAGATCGCGCACAACGCGAAGTTCGACGCGAAATTTATCAAGCATAACCTCGGCATCGATCTCGGCGGATTGTTCGACACGCTGCTGGCCAGTCAACTTGTGGGCGCGGGCGATATCGAAGAACGTCACGGGCTCGAGACTGTCGCCGGACGTTATCTCAACGAGCTCGTCGACAAGAGCGAACGGCTCAGCAATTGGGACCTTGAGCTTACGGAAGCGCAGTTGGAGTACGCCGCACGCGACGCGGCGATCCTCTTGCCGCTGCGAGAAAAACTGATTGAGCGGTTGAAAGCGGAGTCGTTGGTGCGCGTGGCGCAGCTCGAGTTTGAGTGCGTCATGCCGGTGGTCGATATCGAGCTCGCGGGGTTTTTCATGCACAAGGATCGCTGGCTCGAGCAGTTGGGGATTGTCGAGAAACGGCGCATGGAGCTCGCCGAGCAGTTGCAAGAGGTGCTGGCGGAAGAATCGTCGCAGGGATCGCTGTTTGGTGGTCCACAACGCGAAGACATCAATCTCGACTCGCAGCAACAACTGACGAAAGCGTTGAGCCGCCTCGGCATTCCCCTGCCCGAATCGACGCGCAACTGGAAACTCCAGCCGCTCGCCGCGCAATATCCCGTGATCGCGACGCTGCTTGAGTACCGCACGGTACAGAAGGCGTTGACGAGTTACGGCACAAACATGATCGACATGATCAACCCGATGACGAAGCGTCTGCACGCGGATTTTCGTCAGATTGGCGCGCCGACCGGGCGGTTTGCGTGTACGAATCCAAACATTCAGCAGGTGCCGCACGCGGTTGAGTATCGTCGTTGTTTCAGTGGCCATCCCGAGGGGCGGAAGTTAATCATCGCTGACTACTCGCAGATCGAGTTGCGCATTCTCGCGGAGTTTTCCGGCGACCGCGGTTTTATGGAAGCTTTCAACTCCGGCGCCGACCTGCATCGTGTGACGGCGTCGCAGGTCTTCAACACTGGTTTGGATCAGGTGACAAAGGAACAGCGTGACTTTGCGAAACGTCTAAATTTCGGCGTGGTTTACGGCATCGGCGCGCAGCGGTTTGCGTTGATGACCGGACTGTCGGTTTCGGAAGCGGAGAACGTGTTGCGTCGTTACTTCGGCACGTATCGCGAGCTGGACGCGTACTTGCGCGAGGCGGCGAACAGGGCTGTGAGCGAGCGGCAAGCGCGGACGGGTTCGGGCCGGTTGGTGCGTTTTCGTTACGACGAAAACGATCGGCAGCAGGTGTCGATGACGCAGCGCAACGGCAAGAACACGCCGATTCAGGGAACGAGCGCGGACATTTTGAAGCGGGCGTTGCGGTTGTTGAAAGACGAGCTCAGCAACACGAACGCGCAGATCGTCAACATCATTCACGACGAGATCGTCGTGGAAGCTGACACTGACGACGCGCAGGACGTCGCGGCGAAGGTTGAACGCATCATGTGCGCAGCCGGGCAGGAGTACTTGAAGACCGTCCCTGTCAAAGTCGAAACCGAGATAGCCGACGAGTGGGTTAAGTAAGTTGTGTTTCTAAAATCCGGTTTTCTAATCTGGCTTCAATTCCTACTCCTCCAGACGTAATAAATCGGCACTCCCGTCAACACAAGCAAGTACCCAATACCCGACGTCGAAGGCGCGAGGATCGCCAGGTCAAGCACAAACAGTCCGGCAATAATCAGATACACTAGCGGCACCACCGGGTATCCAAACGTCCGGTACGGGCGCTCGATCTCAGGCGCCTTGCGCCGCATCACGATCACAGCCCCGACCATCAGCATGTAAAGAACCAGATCCGCCGAAACGATGTATTCGAGTAGCTGCGTGTAAACATTCCCGTACGTAAACGCGCCCGTTTGTTGATTCACGGTGACCGTCCGCGGCAGCACCAGCAGCGACGCCCACACGCCCTGTGCCAGCAGCGCCACAGCCGGAACGTGATGCGCGTTTAAGCTGTCGACCTTTTTGAAGAACAGACCGTCGCGCGCCATTGCGTAGTAGACCCGCGCGCCCGCCAGAATCAGTCCATTGTTACAACCAAACGTCGAGATCATGATCGCCAGCGCCATCACGATCGTGCCGCTTGGCCCAAGCACGGCTTCCATCACTGCCGTCGCGACGCGGTTCTGCGGTGCGTTTTGAATTCCCTCGAGTGGTAGCGTGACGACGTACGCGAGATTGGCCAGCAAATAGAAGGTGACGACGATGCCACAACCGAGGAGCAGCGCGCGCGGCAAGTTCCGGCCCGGATCGCGCACTTCACCCGCCGTGAACGTCACGTTATTCCAGGCTGACTGCGCGAACAGTGGTCCAACCATCGCGCGGCCGAGCAACATGATGAGCGCCAGCACGAGTAAGCCGTCCGTTGACGGCTCAAACCAGACCTGCGCCGCCGTGGGTCGCCAACCGTTCTCCCACGACTGCCACCACGACGATGTGTACGCAGCGCTGCCGTAGTTCCAGCCGATCAGCAGTCCCACCAGGATCAGCCCGAGCAGTGCGGCGGTCTTCGTAAACGTGAACGCATTTTGAATGACTTTGCCGGTTTGCAGCCCGCGCGTGTTGATAAACGTGAGGAAGAGGATCATGGCGACGGCGATTAGTTGCTGGCTCGAAAGACTCACGGCGTAGCCGTTGAAGTTCAGGCCGCCGACCGTGAATGGTGTGATAACGACGCGCGGCGCAACGAGATAGTGCTCGCCGGAGATCCAGTCGGTAATGGCGCCGGCAAAGTTTGCGAAGGCGACCGCCACGGCCGCGATCGTTCCCGTTTGAATGATCAAAAACAGTCCCCAGCCGAAGAGAAACCCGATTGACGGTCCGTACGCTTCACGCAAAAAGACGTACTGACCGCCGGCGCGGGGCCACATCGCGGCGAGCTCCGCGCAACAGAGCGCGCCCGTGATCGTCAGCACGCCCGCGAGCGCCCAGGCCATCAACAGCCAGCCGGGCGAACCCACCAGGCGCGACGATTCGGCCGACACGATGAAGATTCCGGATCCGATCATCGACCCGACCACGATCATCGTGGCGTCGAGCATGCTTAGGCCGCGGACGAGTTTGGCTGCGGAACCGGAGGTTT
>DASUOZ010000744.1:0-2901 GCA_036276375.1 Pyrinomonadaceae bacterium
CTTTCAGCGTTAGAAGGCTTTTATTTTTTGAGTTCCCCAGGGTTGAGGCAACCCTGGGCTGAAATTAGCGAACGCCTTCGGCGTTATCAACGGCCGCGTCTAACAAACGTTCACGCGTGTTTCTCGGTCGCGGTGGATTCGTACCAGCAGCGCGTGCACCAGCGGTGGGTCGCCTGGCGTTCTTCGAGAGAGTAGCCGGCGGAGAGCGGGAGACGCTTAACCGCCTCGCGCTCTTCGTCGGTGAGTTCAGACCATGACTTCATCCCGCGTTTGTCGCAGCGCGGACATGTCTGTGCGGCGTACATATTAAATAATTCTTTCCTGCACCACTTAGATATTTACTAGAGAATATTCCTCGTGTAAGTTAGCAACGGCAAGGCAGAAAACCAAACTGCCGCCCGCGCGCATCAACATTTTCGGAGAACGGTTAACGGAGAACAAATGTTTCGCATCAAGGCTTCTTACTCGGACCAAATGGAACTGCGGACGACGCTCGAACGGGCCCGCGAATTCTTCGGCGAGCTGCGCAATTTCGCTGACCTCATGCCGGGCATCGAAGGCATACGCAAAGAAGCGGGCGGCATCATGCGTTGGGTGGTCCGGGCGGAAGTGCCGGTGATTGGCGCGGTCCACGCTACCTTCACCGTGGAAAAGACGGAAGATTCTCCGGAACGTCTCGAATGGTCGCCCGCGCGCTCCGAAATGAAGAACTACCTGCGTTACGCAGCGGCGTTCGAAGAGCGCGGTCACAAAGTGCTGATCAAGATCGTCCAGCACGTCGAACTGCGCCGCCAGCACGCGAAAGATCTGCACCGGTTTGCGATCCTCGTCGGCGAGAGCGCCATCAGCGCCGAAATGCAAAAACGCGTGCGCGAGATGATCAAAACCTTTCTCGAACGCGCACGCGTTAAGCTCGAAGGCGAAGAACCACTCGAACAGGAAGCGATGGCCGACTCACCGGCCTAATTCTGTCCGTGCTACTCCGTGTAATCCGCGGCTAGTCTTCTTTCCTTCTGCCGTAACTGATCAAGTTCGCAAACATGCGATACCCGCCGGGTAGGCCAGCACGCAGTTGCCGGTACCACACATAACTCGTGTAGATGTAATTCCCACGCCCATACGGCGCCACCAGTAATCCACCGCGAAGCATCGGCTCGCCTTTGTCGCTCGTTCCCAATACCGCCATGTAACGCGGATCCCATTCGCTGGGAAAGTAAAGCCCGCGCTCCTGAACCCAGTTGGCAAAGTCAACCTGCGTGATCCTGTTCGGAAAGCGCAACAGCGGATTTCGCGGCTGTAGAAACGTTACCGGCGCATCCTCTTGCGTGACCCGTTCGTCGCCCACAATGATCGGATACGGCGCGAGCTGCGGACGATTCCGCTGCGGGTTGGGATTCCACTCGTTCACACGGTGATAAAACACAAGCAACGTCCCACCGTCTTCCGCAAACTTCAGCAACCGGTTGTTCAGTCCAATCAGTTCCGGGTGCGCCTGGTAACCACGATTGTCGATGATGATCGTGTGAAAGCCCGACAGGTCGGCCTTCGCAACGTCGTCAATCGTCAACTGCTTCGCATCGACTCCCAGCGAAGCCAGCGCGCGTTCAAGCGTCTTGTCGGAGCTCGGAATGTAACCAACCTTGCGCCCGGCGACGACAATCGCCTCGGCATAAACCAGCGGCACAACGCGTTTCGCAATCGGATCTTTCGGGTTCCGCAGGTCCACGAGCACATCGACGTTCGTATTCTGCATCAACCCCGTCAAAGCGAGACTCCGCACCACGACGTTCGACGTCTCAACCTGCTGCGGTTGCAGGTCGATCTCTTTCCCGGTTTCCAGACTCGGACCACGCACCCGCAGCACTCCGCGAAACGGAGTGGCCAGATGGTTCTGAAGTTTGACTTTAAATTCGAGCGGCTTCTGCGACGTTGCTGGCGTAGTGACGTACGGCGCCGGCTCGACTTCCACAATCTCTACCGCCGGCGCCACTTCGCGATGTATCTCCGTGCCTGCCGTGAACGTGATCCCTTCGAGCGACAGCTCGGCCTCCGCCGCCAGTGGTTCGCCAAACAACCGCCCATCGTAAAGGTGTTCCGCAGCGGGCACCGTAAAACTCGTCGTCTTCGGTGTGGTCACTTCAATGCGCGCGGCAGTTTCCGTCCCCGGCAACATCTTGTCAGCAACGTTCGGTCGCGCCTCCAGCCCCAGCCCGCGAAACTTCAGTTGCTTGATGTGAATCTCGCCTACGCCGTTGTTGCTGATCGAGGCCGTGATCGTCGTCTTCTCACCCGGCACGAGTGCCGATCCTTCGGGACTCAGATTCACCGCGACGCCACTCGCTACCGCAAGCGCTTTATTCAGCCGCGACGACATCAGCCTGAACCGTGGCGGATCGAGCGCGACGACGTCGGGCGGCGCCGTGAACGCGTCACGACGGCGCGCGTTGATCAGGGCCACCAGAACCTCGAGACGGCGTTCGATAAACTCAGTCAGCGGCTTGCCTTCGATCGTGGGCGCCGTGAAACGCGAACCAACCTGCTCGGGCAACTGAAGACCGTCGAGCGGTGTTTTCGCATTCGCCGGTAGCGCGGGTGAGTTTGGCGCCTGCTTCACCAGCGCGTAACGGCTGATGCGTCCGCCGCCTGCGGGCACAGTCTTGGGCCAGGGGCCTTGCGTTGCGTGTTTTTGCAGCCCGGCGAGTGCTTGCTGCGCGTAGGTGATTCGGCGAACGGGATCGGTCTCGTTCGGATCGATCGTGAACATCTGCGCCTGTGCGTCTGCACCGCGCGAACGCACAAACAAGCGCTGCACCTGCCACACGCCGGCTTGCGCCAGTTGTTCGGGAAACTGTTGCGGATCGGCCGCTGCGTCAAACGCCTGAAGCACAACGCGACCGGTCG
>DASUOZ010000745.1:0-7648 GCA_036276375.1 Pyrinomonadaceae bacterium
TGCTTTAGAAAAACCGGTTCGCGGTGGTTGATGACTGAATTGGCCAGTCGTGAATAGTCAATGACTGAAGAAAGAGTGACCTACGATGCTCCCTGAGTTCCGCAGAACCGACATATTTGACCGAGGCACCAATAGACCAGCTCTACAGCAATCTACTAAAGCTTCTAGATGACTCGTAATGTGCAAAGTACATAGAGACAATGCTAGGTAATCTGCCTAATGAAGTCGCGTATACCAGTAAGGTCACAGGGTCGCTTACCGATGTCTTTAATCGTATAAAGACTGGTTGAAATGACGTTTGCGCTAGTAACACTGCTACTCTTTCACTCCATTACGCCACCCGGTCAATCCAATTCCTGGCGTGGCTTAACTCCGCTACGATCGACGTGCGATGACGTGAAGAAGACTCTAAACATCCAGACATGTTCAATGCCGCTAACTACATACGAGGTATCGGAGTTGCGGGTTATGATTTCATTCGCGACGGGGGATTGTGAGAAGGCGCCGAACGGTTGGAGAGTCGCGAAAGGTACGGTAACTACCATCATCTTGTCCCCGCAAATTCCAATGACGCCCGCGATGTTTGGCATTGATCTTTCCAAATACAAAAAACAGGAAGATGGAGAAATCGTTGGTATAGATCATTACACAAACGAGGAAGAGGGAGTGACCGTCGACATGTACGCCGGAGTCATCCAGAATCTGTACCTTTATCCGCGCAAAGCCGACGAGGCGATGAGGTGTCAGCCGCAGGGGAAAACTGAAACAAAACCCGAGGGCGGAGAACCATTGATCAGACAGATCACATCCATTACGCTTGTCACCAGCACAGTTATCCCCGTATCCTTCCACGCCAGCCGGCGTGGAGCCCTTGATTCCGCTGGCCGAGATCAGTAATTTTACGGGTCGGGAAGGCAACGACGTGCGGGAAGCGCCGCATCACAGCCCGCGTTGAGCGCCGCTCGTCTCGGGTCCGCAACCCCACGCGGACAATCGAGAAACAGTGCCGCTCCCTTGAAACTGGCGGACCCGTGAGCATCAATGCCCTACAAGCTGCGGAAGTTGTAAGATTCTTCTCTGCTTGTCCCCGAGCAGACGAACACGTGACCGCAGCCGAAACCGAGACACCGCAAACGTCGACAGACTACGAGCTGGCGCAGAAAGCTGCCCAGAAGGACATGGGCGCTTTCGAGGAGCTATACCAGCGCCACAATCGTCGCGTTTACTCGCTGTGCCTGCGTATGACCGGAAATGTCTCGGAGGCGGAAGACCTCGCACAGGAGGTCTTCATACAGCTCTTTAGAAAAATCGGTAGTTTTCGCGGAGAATCCGCTTTCACGACCTGGCTCCACCGGCTCACCGTCAATCAAGTGCTGATGCACTTTCGGAAACGCGGCGTGCGCATGGAGCAGACGACCGAGGACGGCGAAACGCCCATCCAGATCGTCAAAGGCACGGAAAACCCCAACTCCATGCCCGTCGTCGATCGGATCGCGCTGGACAAGGCCATTGCCCAGCTTCCGCCCGGTTACCGGACGGTGTTCACCCTTCACGATATCGAAGGGCACGAACACGAAGAGATTGCCAGGATGCTGGGGTGCTCCGTTGGCACCTCGAAGTCGCAATTACACAAGGCGCGCATGAAATTACGCGCGCTTTTGAGGCAACAGAAAGCCAGTGAATAGCCTCGAAGCTTAAGAAGCCCCGGTTCGTTCATGGGGTCACTTAATGAAACACCGAGGCTTACGCAGTCTTCCCTTGATTGATGACAACCGGATTAAGGTTCTGTTGGACAAACAGTTTTCATTCAGAATTCTGCGCGTTGGTGCGACAGAACGAAGGTGGTAAGCAATGAACTGCGAGCAGTGTCAGGAACTCATCCAGGACTTGGTTGATGGCACCATTAGCCAGCGGGATGAGTTCACTCTTAATACGCACTTAAAAGATTGTTTGGATTGCGAAAGCGTCAGGCAGGATCTGTCGTCGATTCTGACCTTCTGCCAGACGCATCGCGGCGAGTACGAAGCGCCGCCGAACGCACAGGCGCTTTGGCTGCGCATTCGGAACGTGATTGAAGCGGAGAACGGTCACCACGTGATAGCGCAAACCGACTCACTGAGGCCGTCGTTCTTCCGCCGCCTGATGGGTCAAACGTGGGAGCTTTCGCTGCCGCAACTCGCGTCGCTGACCGCGAGCATCGTTCTGCTCGTCTCGCTGACTACCGTTGTCGGCCTGCGTCGCTGGAGTGTCGAAGGTGGACATCCGGTGGCTCAAGTTGAAACCAGCAACGAGTCCAACGTCAACGATCGCATCTTCCAACGGCGTCAGGTGATTAACTATTGGAATCAGCGAATCGAAGTGAACAAAGCGCGCTGGAGCCCCGAAATGCGCGCGACCTTCGACCGCAACATGCGCGTGATCGACGAGGCCGTCGCCAACTCGCTCAACGAACTGAATCGAGATCCTCATGATGAGGTTTCCGAACAGATGCTCAACGAGTCGTTGAACGATAAGCTGGCGTTACTGAAAGAGTTCTCCGATCTTTAATTCTCGTCGACGATAAAAGATTTGGTTTACCGGAAATTTGTTTTATAAAAGCCCCACACTGATGAGACGTAGATTCACAACCTGGCGTGGACCAGTTCGCGCCGGTTTCCTTACCGCCGGCACTTTTCTCACGCTGATTTCACTCTCGACCGTCGTCGCTGTTAACGCCCAACAGCAAATGTCGAAACGATATCCGGGCGGTAAGAACGTCCGCGTCGAGCTCAGAAATATCTCCGGCACGATCGTCGTCGAGTCGTGGAACAAAAACGAGATCCGGCTTTCCGCAACCATCGAATCGAAAAACGCGAATGTCGTTCCGAGACAGGTGAACGACTGCCTGATGATCGACGTCATGGGCGACAATCGCGGTCGTGGTGACGTCGGCGATATCAACTTCAAACTCCAGGTGCCGATGAATTCCTCGGTTGACGTCGAAACACGCCGCGGCAATATCTCCGTTTCAAACATCCGCAGCGTCCTGGTGCGCGCTCATGTATCGTCGGAAGGCGACATCGAGTTGACGAACATTTCCGCAACGCACGTGGTGGCGCAAAACGTTATCGGAAACATCTTCTTCGACGGCGAGTTTTCCAGCGGTGGGACGTACGAGTTCAAATCCACGAAGGGCGATATCACCATTCGCATTCCCGGCGACTCAAAGTTTCGCCTCGTGGCCGCATCGCCGACGCGACAGATCAAGCTCAACGATTTCTGGAACACCGGTTTCAAGACTCAGGACGGCCGCAAGTACGTGGGCGACGTGGGCGACGGCCGCTCGTCCGTTTCGGTAACCAATTTTAGTGGTCAGATCACTTTTTTGCGGAGATAGTCCGCAGTTGCAATGGCAAGCCCGGATGCGGACGTTGCGTTAGCAGCGTCCGTTTTTTTATTTTGCATTCTGCGAAAGCCCGCTTACTATTGGGCGGCCTCGTTTATGCACATTTCACACATCATCCCGTTTTTTATATTCGCTACTCTTTTGCCGGCGCCGTTCTGTCCAATCTCAACGCAGACCACAAAATCCGCAACCCAGACGCCCGCGATTCAACTGCTAACGCGCACCACTCGGCGCACCGAACGAAGCCGCTTCAGTTACGGCGGCACCGTGACGCTGATCGGCGCGCCGCGCGGCGCCGTGACCGTCGAGGGCTGGACGCGCAATGAAGTCGAACTGACCGCCGACATCGAGTGGAAAGCCGAGACCGAAGCCGAGCTGGACCAACTCGCGAAAGTGAATAACTTCGTTTTCGACGAAGACCTGAATCACATCAGCATCCTCACCGTAGGCACGCACGATCGTGCGTACCTGAAAAAAGCCGCGAAAAACTTTCCGAAGAAGCTGCTGAATCTGCCGTGGAAGATCGACTATCGTCTCCGCGTGCCGGCCAACACGGATCTCGAGATCAATGCCGGACACGGACCAGTAAAACTTTCCGGCGTCGAAGGCGCGCTGCGTCTCAGTGCGACCGAGAGTGAGACGGCGTTGACACTCACCGGCGGCACTGTTTCCGCGACGATTACGGCGGGCAACGTACTGCTTGCGATTCCCGTTCGCAGTTGGCGCGGCTCCGGCGCCGACATTCGCATCGCGGCGGGTGTGCTCAACGTCGAACTGCCGCCCGGTTTCAGTGGCGACATCGACGCGGACATTTTGCGCAGCGGAAAGATCGTCAACACTTACGAAGCTCTGGCGAAACGCGAGAAACCGGGAATTACAGAACAGGTCGTGCGCGCGCGTGCCGGCGCCGGCGGACCTTTCTTCAAATTCACAGTCGGGGACGGAACGGTGAACATCAAGAGGAGTGGGGAGTAATGAGCATAAAGTCGGATCGCTGGATACGAATGATGGCCACCGAATACGGCATGATCGAACCTTACGAGCCCGGGCAGGTGAAGGAATTGGACGGGAAACGAATCGTCTCCTACGGCACGTCCAGCTACGGTTACGACATTCGCTGTGCCGACGAGTTCAAACTTTTTACAAACATCAACAGCACGATCGTCGATCCTAAGAAATTCGACGAGGGAAACTTCGTCGACATCAAAGGCGATTCAGTAATCATTCCACCAAACAGTTTCGCCCTCGCGCGCACGGTTGAATACTTTCGCATTCCGCGCAACGTGCTGACGATCTGTCTCGGCAAGAGCACCTATGCGCGCTGCGGCATTCTGGTTAACGTCACGCCATTCGAACCGGAGTGGGAAGGTTACGTCACGCTCGAGTTTTCCAACACGACTCCTTTGCCGGCGAAGATCTACGCTAACGAAGGAGTTGCACAAGTCGTGTTCTTCGAATCTGATGAAGATGACGTTTGCGAGACGTCGTACAAGGATCGCGGCGGCAAGTACCAAGGCCAGCGCGGCGTCACGCTGCCCAAAATGTGATTATGAGCTCGCCACTCGACGTTCTTCGTTTCAAGCAACTCAATCCAAACGCAACTCTTCCGGCGCGCGGCAGTTCGTTCGCGGCGGGTCTCGACATCTGCTCGATTGAAGATGTCGTCATCGAACCGCGACAACGCGCGACTGCGCGTACGGGTCTTGCGGTGGCGATCCCCCACGGCTTCTACGGACGCGTTGCGCCGCGCTCCGGACTCGCCGCCAAGCAGGGACTCGATGTCCTCGCAGGTGTGGTCGATTCGGATTACCGCGGCGAACTCTGCTGTGTGCTCTACAACACCAGCGACGTTGCTATCGAACTTCCCGCCGGCAGCAAGATCTGCCAACTGATCATCGAGCAGATCATTACACCGAAAGCTACCTGGGTAAACGATCTCGACGAAACCGCACGCGGCGCGGGCGGCTTCGGCTCGACCGGTTAACACACCTGGCTTGTCGCCAAACCACTACCAGGCTCACAAAGTTGTAGCCCGCGGGCGACATCCCAAAAGGTCGAAAACCCTAAACAAAATTGTTGGTAATCAAGTCAGCCGTACGTACGGTTTTCACCCTCTTACTTTGCGGAAATCGCCACGAAAACGCCGCTTTCCCGCAATACATCGCGCGTTGGCACAATGTTTGAAGGTGCCCATTCGAGCGAAGGAGGAGAGAGAGAGATGAAAACAGCTCGAACGACAATATTAAGAGGCATCTTGGTGACGCTTGTACTCACCGGGCTGGCCGCAACCGGCACGGCCCAGTTTGGCAACCAGTCAGCGATTCGCGATGTTGTGCGCCGTATTCAAACGCGCACTGACTCACTACAGCGAGCAGCACAGAACGCGGCTGATCGAAACACATATCGGGTTGATGATCTCAACCGTCTGGTTTCTGATTTTGAAGTCGCAGTTAACCAACTCGATCGGCGGTTGAGCACAGGTCGTGCTAATTCGAGCGATGCACGAGTCGTGTTGGATCGCGCGGCGACTATCAACAGTTTCTTTGTAAACAATCGAATCGGCGCGGGCACGAACCGCGAGTGGCAGGCACTGCGGGCCGACGTCGAGCAACTGGCCGGCTACTACAATCTGACCACGAACTGGGGCACGGGCACGGGCACGGGCAGCTACAACGATTACAACCTGAGCGACTCGCAGATGCGACAGTTGGTCCAACAGATCAACACGCGGGCGACGACCTTCAGCCGTTTCTTCCGCACGGACCTGAACCGCGGAGACGATCGCTATTCGTCGGGAGACGAGATCCGTCGTCACCTGACCGAGTTTGAAACTGCTCTGGTCCAACTGCGCAATCGCGTGAACAGCCGGCAGTCGACTTCGTCAGACGCGCGCGAGGTCCTCGAACATGCGTCGTACCTGAACAATTACCTTTCGAACCGCCAGTTGACGTACCGGACGGAAAACAACTGGAACACTCTGCGGCAGAGTCTTGATCGTCTCGCGAGCGCTTATAACGTGGCGTGGAACTGGTCAACACTGCCCAGCGGCGATGTGAATGACAACACTGGCCGGCGAGCCGACCTGAATGGAACGTTTCGCCTTAACTCGAGCCGTGGCGACGATGCGCGCCAGGCTGTGGACGCAGCGACGAGAAATCTCTCGCTGGCGGAACGACAGCGCGTTTACGACTCGTTACTACGACGGCTGGATCCACCAAACATGTTGGCGATTGATCGGCGTGGCACTCAGGTAACAATCGCGTCGACTCGCGCGCCTCAGATCAACTTCACGGCCGACGGCCGCGAACAAGTTGAAACGACGCAGCGCGGACGCTCCATTAGGGTCCGGGCGGCGTTTCAGGGCGATGCGTTGACGATCACCAGAACCGGTGAACGCGCCAACGATTTCACCGTCACGTTCGATCCGGTTGAAAACGGCCGGTCACTGCTGGTGACGCGGACGCTCTACAGCGATCGTATGAACCAACCGGTGACGGTGCGGACTTACTACGATCGAACTTCCGACGTCGCACAGTTGAACATCTACGATACTAATCGCGAAGATGCGAACGTTGGCGGAGTAGCCGGCAACTTCGTAATTCCGGATGGAACACAGTTGGTTGCCGTGCTGAACAGCGATCTCTCGACGGAGAACGTTCGTCAGAACGATCGCTTTACGATGACGGTTCGTTCGCCTGGGCAGTACGAAGGCGCAACGATTGAAGGATACGTCGCGAGCGTCGAGCGCAGCGGCCGGATCACCGGTCGTTCCGAGATGACGCTGGACTTCGACAGCATTCGCTTGCGTGACGGCAGAACATATCGCTTTGCCGGCATTCTCGAGAGTGTTCGCACGCCCGATGGTGAAGTCGTGCGAGTCGACAACGAAGGCGCGGTTCGCGACAGCAACCAGACCTCGCAGACCGTGCAGCGCACTGCGATCGGTACGGCCGTCGGCGCCATCATTGGCGCGATTGCCGGCGGTGGCAAAGGCGCGGCGATCGGTGCGGCTATTGGCGCCGGTGCCGGTGCGGGTTCGGTCTACGTTCAGGGTCGAAACGATCTGAACATGGAGGCTGGAACTGAAGTGACGGTGAGAGCGACTGGCCCAAGAGGGTAAACACAATCCACAGATTACGCAGAGTTCAAACCTCTGTGTAATCTACGGAGGCTTTACTGGACCGCAATTGAAGCGGTCTGCGGTAACCGTTCGACAGTCAGCGTAAGCTGCTGTCCGGCGGTTACCGCTTTTTTGTCCGGTGT
>DASUOZ010000746.1:0-2602 GCA_036276375.1 Pyrinomonadaceae bacterium
AAGTTAGCGGAGGGGGATTTTATGCGTGCGCCGCTAAGGTTTCGCCCGCGAATCAAAAGGCGGATTGGATTCACTGTGTGGTTGGACCACCAGGATGGAGGATCGACTTTCGTCACTGACGGCGCGCCCTGGCCGAGAGCGCTGGTGAAAAAAAGACTTATCAGTAGTGAAGAGACGAAAGCTGCGCGTGGCAAATGTCCGGCTCCAATCTAAGGTGTTCGAGGCTTCGCACTATCGCCCGAGGCTGCGGCCGGCAACGGCGGCAACGTCTCGCCTTCCATCCCCGGTTTCATAGTTTGGCCCAAAGGCGTCGCGCCGTGCCGGTTGACTTCGTCGAGCCGTTTGAACTCCGCCAATTCCCTGTCTGCTTCGTCCTTTCGCTTCAGCCGCGAATACGCCAAAAAGAGTTGATAACGTATGCCCGGATCCTTGTCGTTGAGCTCAACCCCACGCTGCAAGAGCGGCAACGCCTCATCGTAGCGCCGCAACTTCACCAGCAAACGCCCGAGATCGTGATATGAAGGAAACGCTTTTGGGTCGAGTTGAATCGCGCGACGCAACATGCGCTCGGCTGCGACGTTCTCGCCGCGCTGGCTCGCTATATAACCCAAATTCGCCAGCGCATCGGGATTGTCGGGTTCCAGCGTCAGGACTTTCTGAAACGCCGCGACCGCTTGATCGTATTGCCCTTCCGCACGCGCCGAATAGCCCAACAGGAAATACAGATTGGCGTTGTCCGGATAGCGCTCGAGAGCGCGCGTGAAGATCTCGCGCGCCTGCTCGTAACGTTGGCCGCGAACATTCGCCACGCCGAGCCGCAGATGATAGACCAGTTGGCCCTTGCTCTGCTCCAGCGCCTTCTCGTAAAACGGAATCGATTTCTCAACCAGCCGGTTCTTTAACAACTCTTCACCGATCATGAAGTTGACTTCGGGAAACACCGGCCGCAACTCGAGCGCCCTGGTCCAGTGCGTGAGTGCGGCTTTCGTATCGCCCTGCGCCGAAGCAACCAAGCCCAACCGGTAATACGGATCGGCTTCGGCAGGCTTGAGTGCGGCGGCTGTGGCCAGCGCCTCGGTTGCTTCGCCAAGCTGATCCAGGTTGTAAAGCGCCAGCCCGAGGTTGTAGAGCACTTCATAAGTGTTCGGACGCAATTCGTTCGTGCGTCGAAACAGCCGGACAGCCTCTGCGTACTCGTGCGCTTCCGCCAAACTCAATCCCAACGTGAACAGCGCCCGTGCGTCTCCGGCGCTCGTCTGTTCGAGACAACGTGACAGCGAGAGCGCATCCTGCCGGCGGTCGACATGCACGTAGGCATTCACCAGCGTCAGCAACAACGCGCGGTCTGCGGTTGCGGGCAAATCGGGCCTACAAGCCGGTGTGCCCGCGGCTTTCTCGAGCAATGGCACGGCGCGCCCGTAATCTGCGCGCGCCGCGTAGAGCGCGCCCAGGTTGAAGATTGCGCGCTCGTGTTTCGGATCGATCCGCAACACCTCTTCAAACTTCGCAATCGCTTCGCCGGGACGGTTTGTGCGCGCCAGCAGCACGCCGTAATTGGACAAGGCGGAGACCAGCTTCGGCTTCAAACGCAGCGCCGTTTGATATTCACGTTCCGCTTCGGCTGGTTGGCCGCGCTGGTCGAGAATCACCGCAAGCAAGGCATGAGCATCCGCGTCTTTGGGATTGGCGGCGACAGCTTTTCGCGCCGCAGCTTCAGCGTCACTCGACGGAGCTTGGGCATGAACGGCGCACGAGAACCACAAAGAGGCACAAAAAGCACAAAACATGATACAACCTGCCTTGTGCCTTATGTGCCTCTTCGTGGCTAACACATCTAGAAGATCAGCTTGAGAGAGAATTCCATCTGTCTGCGCCGCTGCTCGCTCGTGTCGCGACCAAAGTCCATCGAGTTGCCGATATCGCCATTGGGCGACGAACGGTTCACACGGTTTAGCACATTGTACGCGGAAAAGCGAAACTGTACGTTGAACGCTTCGCTGATCGCCGTCACCGGGAAATTCTTAAACAACGACGCATCCCAGTAGAACTGCGGCCGGCCACGGAAAACGTTGCGGCCCAGCGTGCCGATGTGCGGACTGTTCGGATCGTTCGGGAAGATCGGCGTCTGCGCGCAACGGAAAGCGGCCCGGTTGAGTTCGAGTCCCTGATCTTCTTGCGCCTGCGTCGGATTCGGATCGCCGATCAGGTCGACGCGGCCGCCACTGCAGGTCACATTGAAGACCGGCCCACTCTGCCAGACGACGATGTTATTGAATTGGAACCCGCCGATCGCAAAGTCCAGCGCTTTCGGCATGTCACCGCCCCAGCGTCTGCCACGACCGAACGGCAGGTCCCAAACGTTAGCGAAAGTGAATCGGTGCCTGACATCGGTATCGGCACTTCCTCGTTCGCGTTCCGGATGTGTCGGATCGTCGGGTCCGCAATCACGCGGACCCGCGCCATTGCCACAAACTCCGCCGGGTGAATCGTCGATGGCGTGCGCCCACGTATAACTTGTCAGCACCGATAGACCTCGCGAGAAGCGTTTCTCCAGTTTGCTTTGCAACGCGTTGTAGTTCGACTTACCTCGATAACGCGTGGC
>DASUOZ010000747.1:0-10442 GCA_036276375.1 Pyrinomonadaceae bacterium
GATGGGAATCGCTCTCCTAATCGCATTGCGCTTGATGCGCCTGGTGTTCTGGTCGCCGGTGACACCGTTGACGAGGATGCGGTTGATGAAGACTTTTGCACCTTCGTCGGTGATTGAGTAGATCAACCGCACCTGGTCGTCGTCACCCTTCTGCGGCAACTCCACGATTGAGAAATCGACGCGTGCATTGACGTAACCTTCGCGCGAATAAAGCTGGGCCACTTTGTCGGCGTCGGCACGGGCCTGCGACCGCGAGAACGGCGCTCCGATCACCGTCGTAAGCTCCCGGCGAATTCTGTCCTCGGTGTAGATTTGATTTCCTTTGACGTCCACGCCCGCGATGCGCGTGAGCCGGCCTTCCGTCACGTTAAAAGTGATGATCAGGTTTTCACCATCGATCGAAACGCCCTGAAGCACGTCCGCACGGGCCTGGCGATAGCCGAGGTCGCGCATAAACGCTTCGACCGTGCGACGGTCCTGTTCGAGCAGTGTCAAACTGGTGTAACCGCGTCCGTAGCCGAGAAACGGAATCAAACCGATGGCGCTCTGTTTTTGACTCTTCAGGTTGGGCGCGATGTCGTCGTAAGTGAGTTTGTTGGTGCCGGTGATGCGAATGTCCGTCAAACGAAAGCGCCGGCCGCGTTCGACCTGATATTCGATCTCGATGTTGTGGCCGCTGAGCGTCGTGGGATTCAGGTTCTGGCAGGTTTCCTGCGTGCCGTTTTGTCCCAGTTGCGCGGGCGGATTGCTGACGCGACAAATCTCCGTGACCTCAGCGAAGAAGTAGCCGTCTTCCTGTAGCTGGTTGCGAATGCGCCGGGCCCCTTCGACGATAGCCGAGTAGTCGATGTTGCCTTCCCTTTTGACGGGCAGCAGTTCGCGCTGGGTGTTTTCGCTGATGTCGTAGTTCGTGACGTTGACGTTGACGGTTGGGCCAACCGCTCCCGTCACGGAGATGCGGACGGTGTTTTTGTCCGGATCTCGTTCGACACGCGGATCTTCGATAACGGGCGAAAGAAAGTTCCTTGCGATCAATGCGTCGCGAAGCTTGGCCATGTCGGCGGCGAGATCGTCACGCGTGAATGGTACCTGCGGCTGCAAAGTGAGCGTGTTCCGCACCGTCGAGGTGTCGAAGCCGGTGATGTTGATGTTGAAAGCTTCAACGCGCGCCTGGTCGCCCGGCGTCACGCGATAAACCACGGTCGCGCGAATACCGCGTGGGCCGAGTGTCTGGACCGGCTCGACGGTGGCGTTGAAATACCCGCGATCGCGTAGATAGACCTGGATCTCGTTGGCGTTGCGGAGGATGAGCTGTTGTGACAGCCGCGTGCCGGGTTGGACGAAATTCAATCGCGCGCGAAGTTCGTCAACGGAGATAGGCGTTCCCGTGACTAGTCCAAGCTCGATACGCACCTCGCCAATCTGCACCTGGCGCTTGACGACGAAACGAAGCTGAACCGGACCTGTGCGGGCGGCGCCTTGTTCGACAACTTCAACGCGAGCATTCTCGACGCGCCCGGAATCAAATAGCGCCTGAAGCGAGTCGCGCACACGAACCGCGGAAAACTGTGTATTCGGCGCGACTTTCAACAAAGCCAGAAACTCAGCCTGCACGTTCGGGTTTTCCGGAGTCCCTTCGAAGACCACGTCAACCGCGGTGATCTGGCGGCCTTCGTAGTCTTCGATACGCGCGTTTTTCGCCGTCTTGCCCGTGGCATTGCCGGAAAACACGAGAACCAGCAGGAGAATCAACAGCGGTCGAATATTAGGCGCCTCCGGCAACAATTCCTTCACTTACCCCTTGCTCAAAATCGCTTCCGAAATCTGATTTCAAAACTGAAATTGTTAGTGCGCGCGCTGAGTCTGCGCGTCGAAGCCTGCTCGTATTGCGCGATAAACGAGAGCCGATCGGACACGCGATACTCGAGCGCCAATATCTGGTTCGGATCAGAAGTGACGTTGGTCGAGTACGTAACGGTGACTTCCTTACTGATGCGCCGGCCTAAAGTCAGCCGGGCGGCCGGCGTCGAACCGGTCGTGCCGCCAATCACCGGACTGATTTCGAAGCGCGTGAGACCAAAAAGTCTACTGGTGGCTCGTTGCGCGGGCGCATTGATCAGCGCGTCAGTTAGCAAACTGGTGGCTGCGCCGACTTCCGATTGCGCCAGAATCGACGAGCTCGTGTCGCCCGTCGACAGTTGTCCGGTCGTGATCAACGAAACGACGTCGGCCTGCGGCAGCGCCGGCTCAGAACGCACGGTCGCTTGCGGCTGCGATAATGGACCAGTCAGGCTCACGATGACGCGATAACCGCGAATCTGCGATTCACCCTGGATGTTGATAATGGGATCGGCGTTTCGGCCCGGCGGCAGATCGAGCAGCGCGCGCGTGATTTCGTAACGGTCGTTGCGAAAATTGAGCGTGCCGCTGGTGGCGGATATACGTCCGGAGATAGTCGGGTCGTTCACTGGGCCATCGAGTTGCAGTGAAACCGAGCCGACCAGGTCCGCGAGATTGTTTCGCACCACGAGCGCATTGCGACCCTCAACTCGCAACGCCGTAAACACCGCCGTGCGTGTCAGCTCAATTTCGGCGCCTTCTTCGATCGATTCACCGGGCCGTGTGTTGATGATGTCTGCGAGCTCGATGTCTTGCGTGTATTCGGTGCGCCGCAGGTTCACCACGCCACCAATCAGTTGTTCGCGCGACGAGCCGCGAATCTCAACATCAGCATCGAGCGTCGAACGAAAGTCTTCCGGAAACGGCACCGTCACGTTCGTGCCGTTGAGGTTTACGCGAAACGCCGAAACCTGGAAGCCTTCGAGTAACGCGCCGCCGGTCGCCGAGACGCGTCCGCCGCCGAGTGTGCCCTCGAACGAATCGATCTGCGCCTGGTTTGCCGTAAACCTGATGGCGGAACGCAAATTCGAAACGGTCCAACGCTCGTTGCCGAGCAACACCGAAACCGAACCGTTGTTTACTGACGCCGTACCGATCAGCCGCGGATCTTCGAAGCTGCCGTTGACGCGAACGGCGACTTCCGCCGTGCCCGAAGAAAAGAAGTCGGGCGAAACGCCGTTCAGCACGCGCAGGTTCAGATTGCCGTTGACGTTCAGGCTTTGGCGGCCGCCCGTTCCGCTGGCGAGCGTGCCGTCAAGCACGATGTTCGTGCCGGGTCCGGTGAATCTGACAGCGTCGAACGCGACCTCGTTTGGCGTAAAACGAATAGTCAACGGCGTCGTGGCGGCGAGTTGAATGTCTTCGACACGAAAACTCAACTCGGAAAATTCCGCCGTGCCGGAGAGCCCTGCGAGCGAGAAGTTTTCGTCGTCGTCGACCAGGTTGCCGCTGGCTCTGATGCGGCCGTTGGCCCGGCCCGAAACACGCACGCCGGTATTTGGCAGCACGATCGCGAAAAGGTTCGTTAGATCCGCATTCGTGAGCGTGGTTTCGATCGTCGCCGGTAGCGATGGGCTCGCGAGATTGATCTGCGCCGCGATAAGCTGCGGCTGGCCCAACATATCACTGGTCAGGTTGATATTGAGTTGCTGATTTTGCGTGCGACCGGTCAGCGCCACTGTGCCGGCGGGACGGCCGTTGATCACGACGTCGCGGCCCTCTCCGTCAAACGTGATCTGGTACGCGGAGAAATCCTCGTCCGAAAGATTGCCCGTAATACGTGCGTTGAAATTCGCGACACCGGTAACGGAAACGTTTGGACGGTTCGCAAGCGCGGTCAGACGCGCGAGCTCGATGTTCTCGGCGCGGCCCTCAAAGTCAAACGCCTTCGAAGTCGTGTTGAGGTTACCGCTGGCAACGATGCGGCCGGCGACCAGGCGCACGTCAACGGTTTCGATGTTGACGTTTGGTCCATTGAACGTCGCCCGTGCGACCATGCCCGTCACCGGCTCACCCGCAATCCGGCCTGCACCAAGCGTCAGGTTGGCGCTGCCGCTCATCGCGTTCGGAATACCGGAGATGTTTATCGTTCCGGAGAGATCGCCTTCCGTTTCGCCGGCGAGTTGTTGGTTGTTGCTCATCGGCGAGAGCGCCAGCAGCGTGCGCGCGCTGAAGCGATCGAGGGTGGCTTCCACCGAAGTCCTATTCTCACCGGTGCGTGGCGCGACGAGCGAGAAGCGCACACCACCGCCATCTCGTTCCGCCAACTGACCGTCAGGAACACGCACTTCCTGCTCATTCATCACGATCGACGCGGAAAGCGCGCCAAACTCGATTCCATTTACAACCAGCGAGCCAAGCGAAAACTTCCCGGTCACGTCAGGCGCACTGAGACGACCGCGAATGGCGCCGTTGAAAGCGAGTTGGCCCGCGAGCCCGATGCCGTAACTGCGCATCTGCTCTTCGACTTCCGGTAACAATCCCGACGAAATGAGCACCGCCTGCAGCTCCGCCGCGTCGGTCGAAGCGAGATCCACTTGCAGGTTGGAGTCGCTTAGGTATGAGAACCGCCCGGTCGCGCTCAAACGCGTCGCCGGTGTTTGCAGGTTCACCTCTTGAATATCAAACACGCCACGATCGGCACGCAGCGCGACGGTGCCGTTGATCGGGATCCGGTCGGCGCTCACATCCGCGGTGTTGGCCGTTAGTTGCGTGGTGATTGAACCCGAGGCGAGTTTGACGTCCGTGCCGGGAAACATGAGATCGACGCGGCCCGTTGCGCGTCCGGTCAACGGCACTGCGCTGCCGGCCAGTGCGGTGAGTGGCCCAGCGATGTCGACGTTGTCGATGTTCGCCGTAATCTGCGACGAACCGCCTCGCGCAATCGCCACGCGCGCGTTGCCGCTCGCACGCCCGTCAAACACGTCGGCGGTGAAGTTATTGAACTCGATCTCACGATTAGTCGCGACGACGTTCGCGCGGGCCTGGCCCATGTTCATGCTGCCCAGCACGCCGCCGCCGATGCTCAAATCCGCAGACGCCCGATAGCTGCCCGAAGGCGCGACGACAAACACAGGTTTGGCGAGTTTCACGTTCTCGGCCTGGCCGTCCGCAAACTTCACGGTGCCCACGTCTATGTCGGCCGTCGACCCTTGAATCTGCCGATTGCGGACGGACAGCCGCACGCCCGCGATGTTCAGACTGCCAATCTCCGCGCCCGCCGCGCTCGTCTCTCCGACTTGAATGTTTTTGACTTCAACGTCCGTTACGCCGCCACGATCAGCTATCGAAATGTCATTCGCGGTGACGCCTTTCACAGTCGCGCCTGAAGCTGTCACGGTTCCGGCTTTCACACTCTTAACGGTCGCGTTCGTGACGTCGTTCTCGTTGCGCACGCGCAAGTCTGAAGCCGTGATTCCGTTGACCTTTGCGCCGGACGCGCTCAAACCATTCGCTGTGAACTGACCGGCCGAAGCAGTGAAAATCTCTCCACTCTTCTCCGCGCGCGCATCGCGCAGAATCAGCCCTGTCAGCGTCGTGCCGTAACTTCTTTCCGCGGCCGCGCGCAGTTCACCAACCCAGCGAAAGTCAGTGCCTGTGCCCATCACCTGGCCCGCGATCTGTAACGTATCGATCCGAAAGTCGCCCATGTTGAGCAGATCGGCGACGGCCTTGCCGTTGATTTCATAACTGCGGCCCTGGCCCGAGCCGCTCGCGCTGACGTTCAAACCCTGCAACCGCAAACCGTCGGCCGCCAGCGCGTCGGATTTGATCTCGCCCGTGAATTTGAACTGATCGCCTTCGCCGGTGATCGTTCCGGCGAAGTTACCCGCGCCGCGCAGCGTCGCGTCTGTTTGTAAGGTGTCGGAGAGCTGTGTGAGGTCAACGCTCGACGTGACGTTCATCTGGTAACGCAGCGCGCGCCAGTCGTCCATCGTGCCTTGCAGCCGCGCTTCGGCGACCGGCGACCTCAACAGCAGTTCCTGAATCTCGGCGCTTGTCTGGTTCACACGTGCGCGCGCCTGGAGATCGATGTTGCTGATGGTTCGCCCGTCATACGTGAACGTCGAGTCAGACGCCGAAAAGGTGACCCGGTTCATCCAGCTTTCGGCGGGCGCGTTTGGATCGTCGGGTTGAATGGTCGCTTGCAGGTTTCGCGCTTCACCCGAGATCTCGTGACGCTCGTCGCCGTAATGGACGATGCCGTTTTTCACTTCGATATTGGCGGTTGAGTAAGCGAAGAGGATGCGTTTGTTTGGCTCGGGCGGCGGAACGTGGATATTGCGAAAGTTCGAACGGCCCTGCTCGTCAAACGTGACCCAGACTTCAAAACCTTCGATCTTCAAATCCCGCAGATTGATGTTCCGGCGAAGATTGAGCGCGTAGAGGTCTTCAACGCGTATGGTCGCAAGTAGTTTGTCTATCTTGCCAAGCTGCGCACCGGTGAGCGCGTCGTAGAGCTCAACACCGTTCATCTCGACGGTGTTCGGCGGCAACGTCGCGTGAAACTCCCGAATCTCCGCGCGGATGCCGTAGTTTGCAAATGTCTGTTTGATTTGATCCGCGACGTAACGGTCGACAAAGCCGAGCCGATAAAGAAAAAACGCGATCAGCATCACCACCACTACGGCGACACCGATTACGAGACCCGCAAGTATCGCGTGACGCCGCGTGAAGTAGCGCCAGCGTCGTCGTACCGAAGGCTTGGGTGGTTCCGGGCGCTCGGGTAGATCTGGTGGTCTATTAGGATCGTCTACACTCATAACGCACAGCCGCGACGCGGCCTCGGGGAACTTCGAATTCTAGAGGGAGAGACCGAAAAGTTGAAAGAACCGTATCCAACTTTGCGAGTCAGATGGCAGTCTCGTGGTCCTTCGATGCCGGTTCGCCGAGTGGAACGTTGCCGACGACCGATAGCTCGAAACCTTCGAGAGCTGCAACTTTGGGGGGATGATTCGACAGAAGCAGTATCTGCCGCAACCCGAGATCGTGGAGGATCTGCGCGCCCACGCCGTAGTCGCGATCGATTCCGTATCCGGTTTGCAGACTTGCTTCGCGTTTATTAAGCCCACTTTCCTGCATGACCCCGTACGTTCGTAATTGATTAACGAGGTCTAAACTGTGCTCGCGCTGCCGCAAATACAGGACCACACCGCGCGCAGCCGCAGCGATCTTTTCGAGCGCTGTGTGAAGTTGAAAGCCGGTGTCGTCGATAAGTGAACCAAACATGTCACAGGTGACGTTTTCTGTATGCACCCGGACCAACACCGGATCGTCAGTCCTCACGTCGCCCATCACCATCGCGAGGTGAACGTCGCCGTTGATCACGTTTTCGTAAGCAACCGCACGAAAGCGGCCGTAGACGGTCGGCAGATCCGTTTCGACCACACGGCGCACCAGCTTCTCCTTGCTCATGCGATAGCGCACCAGGTCAGCAACGCTAATCATCTTGAGATTGTGCTGCTTCGCAAACTCCTCGAGCTCCGGCAGGCGCGACATCGTGCCGTCTTCGTTCATGATTTCGCAGATCACGCCGGCGGGATAGAGTCCAGCGATCCGCGCCATGTCCACGCTCGCTTCTGTTTGACCCGGACGAACGAGCACGCCGCCGTCCTTCGCGCGCAACGGAAAAATATGACCCGGACGCGCCAAATCCTGCGGCCGCGACTTCGGATCGACGGCGACGAGAATCGTCGTAGCGCGATCTGCGGCGGAGATACCGGTGCTGATGCCGCGACGCGCATCGATCGAGACCGTGAAAGCAGTGCCGAGAAACGACGTGTTGTCGGCGACCTGCGTGGTCAGGTGCAGCTCGTCGCAACGTTCTTCAGTCAACGGCAAACAGATCAGGCCGCGCGCGTTGCGGGCCATGAAGTTGATGGTCCCGGGCGTGACTTTCTCGGCGGCGCACACGAGGTCGCCCTCGTTCTCGCGATCCTCGTCGTCAACAATGATGATCATGCGGCCGTCGTAAATGTCAGCGACGGCTTCGTCAATGGTCGCAAAAGCCATTATGAATGGTCCTTAGCCCACGAAAAGGCACAAGAAGCACAAAAAGTGAAACCTTCAGACTCGCACAGTACTTCTTGTGCTTCTTGTGCCTCGTGGTGGCTTATGTTACCTGAAAGCCAGTAATCTTTCCACGTACTTACCGATTACGTCGACCTCCAGATTGACGCCGTCGCCGGGCTTGAGGTGGGACAGGTTTGTGACCTCCCAGGTCTTGGGAATAATCGCGATTTCGAAGTGCTCCTCCGTCAGGTTGGCGATCGTGAGACTGATGCCTTCCACCGCTACTGAACCTTTGAAGACGAGGTAACGGGCGATTTCGGGCGGGTAAGCAATTCGCACCGTCCACGACTCGCCGTGGTCTTCAACAGAGACAAACTGGCCGCGAGCGTCAACGTGGCCCTGCACCATGTGTCCGCCGAGGCGTGTGGCGGGCGTCACGGCGCGTTCGAGATTGACGCGGGCGCCGGGTTTCAGGTTGCCGAGAGTCGAACGCAGCAACGTTTCGCGTGAGACGTCGGCGGCGAAGGAGTTGTCGTGAATATCGAGCGCCGTCAGGCAAACGCCGTTGACGGCGATCGAGTCGCCGTGGTTCGTTCCCTCGGTAACCAGGCGCGCGTCGATCACGATGCGGGCGTTCTCGCCTCGCTCTTCAATGCTGCGGACGCTGCCGAGCTCTTCAATGATTCCGGTGAACATGCTCCATCATCCGTTCGAAAACCTGTTGGATCGATAAACCTGACGAATCGACGACGATCGCGTCGTCAGCAACTTTCAACGGCGAGTCGGCACGCGTTGAATCGCGCCGGTCGCGTTCGATCATCTCGGCGAGCGTCTGTGCCAGCGAGACGCCGGCGTTTGTCAGTAGATCTTCTTTGAACCGCCGTTCGGCGCGTTCCTGAGGCGTGGCGTCGAGAAAAAACTTGATGTCCGCGTCAGGGAAAACAACCGTGCCGATGTCGCGGCCGTTGAGCACGGCGCCGCGCCGCCCCATCGTGCGCTGTCGCGCGACCATCGCGCGCCGCACGCCCGGAATGGCCGATACGACCGACGACATTGCCGTCACGCTTTCCGAACGAATCTCTTCCGTCACTTCGCGGCCGTTGAGCAACACCTTCAGCGAATCCGGATCGCCCTGGAGATCGATGTCGGCGCTCGAAGCGAGTGTGGTGACGGCTTCGGTGTCGCGTGGGTCGATACCGGCGTCGATGGTGGCGAGCGCGACTGCGCGATACATCGAGCCGGTGTCGATGTAAAGCAGGTTCAACGCGCGCGCCAGCATTCGTCCCAGAGTCGATTTGCCGGATCCGGATGGACCGTCGATGGCGATGATCATACGAACGCGGAGAATACCTCGTTGGATAAGAGGACCCCGTTGCGCGTCAGCCGGAGATCTTCATTTAGCTCGACAAGGCCGGCCGCCTGGAATCGTTCAAGCTCGATCGCATGCTCCGCAAGGAGGTCGACTCCGAAGGTTTCGCGATACCGGCGTAAGTTAACGCCTCGCATTAGCCGCAAGCCCAGAAACAGCGCTTCCGCCCGAACATCGCCGTCCGTCAAAATCTGCTTCTCACTGATCGGCGTAGATCCGTGTTCAACTGATTCTACATACTTGAGCACGTCCCGGTGATTGGACCAACGCTTACGGGCGCCGTCGTACGAGTGTGCCGAGCACCCAAAACCGAAGTACGGCGCGCCGGTCCAGTATTTCGTGTTGTGACGCGACTGAAAACCAGGCCGGCAGAGATTGGAAATCTCGTAATGCTCGTAACCCGCACTCGACGCGCGCTCCAGCATCCACTCGTACATCACGGCGGCCAGATCTTCATCCGGAACCGGCTGAAGACCGCGGGCGATGTGCTGGGCCAAAGGCGTCCCCGAATGGATTTCGAGCAGATAAAACGACAAATGTTCGGGACCCAGTTCAAGCGCCTCGTCGACGTTTCGCTGCCAACCGGCAAGCGTCTGGCCCGGTAGCCCCGCGATCAGATCGAAACTCACGTTGTCGAAACCCGCGGCTCGAAGATCGTGAAACGTGCGGCGTGCATCAGCGGCGGTATGCGAGCGTCCCAATTTGGCGAGCTCTCGATCGTCGAACGTCTGCGCGCCGAAGCTCGCGCGATTGATGCCGAGGCGGCGAAACTCACGCAGTCTTTCGGTGGTGATGCTACCGGGGTTTATTTCGAGAGTGATTTCCGATGCGGGATCGGCGTCAAACTTCTCGCGTACCGCAAGCAGAATTTGATTGAGCTGCGCGGGATCTAGTAATGAAGGTGTGCCACCGCCGAAGTAGATCGTGTCGATCGCCGCAGCTGCAACGGTTGAACAAGAAATCTCAGCGCAGAGCGCGCGAACGTAACGTTCGGCAAGTCCGCTTTCATACAGGCCCGTCGCAAAATCGCAATAAGAACAGCGCGAACGACAGAACGGAATGTGAATATAAAGTCCTACTGGAGTCATGAATGCACACGCATCATAACACGCGTACTGTGTATCATTTCACTTCCCGCGCGTATTGGTTTGCGAACGCTAAA
>DASUOZ010000748.1:0-3317 GCA_036276375.1 Pyrinomonadaceae bacterium
GGCTAGCTGATACGAAGGCCTGGTGCTCGCGAGGTCGAACGGCTTCTCGCCGGCAAAGCCTCTGAACCAATACGCCACTGACAAACTGGTCTGGACCGAGTTGTAACGCATGCCGTAGAACTGCCGGCGAATGTTGGCGGTGTAATCAGGCGAGACGCTGTAGATCGCTTCGTCAATCACACCGAGACTCACTTCCGCATCGCGCACGGGCGCGCCGTCAGCATCGCGCGCGAGGATCGTGTACGAGGCGGTTTCGCGCGGTTTGTACTCCCGCTTGTTGGCGACGACTTCCAGATTCAGCAGCTTGTCGCGCGGAGGCACCACCAGCCGTTGATCGCCCGTGAACATGTCGCCGTTTTGCACAAACGTGACGTTGAGAAACACGTTCGGGGCGTAGTTCGCTTTGATCGGCACGTCGAGAACCACGGTGCGACCCGGAACGAACTGGTGCCGCGCAGTCATCACGCTATCGAGCTCGGTAGTGACGAGCAGGTTCGCGCCTTCCTTCGGCAACAGCGCGAGCACGTGCGCGGTCTCGCCCGGTCGATACGACCTCTTGTCAGGCACGAGCTTGATGCTCGCGTGCTGGTAGTAGGACCAGTAAACGGAATCGGTCTGTGCTTCGTTGGCGACCCAGATGAAACCACCAAGCGACGTGTAATGGCGGTCGCCCTCCTGGACCACGGCTTTGATCGAGATGCTGCCGGCGCCCTGAATCGGGAAGTTGTAGCGCCCCCGACCTTCCTGGTCCGTTGTGACTTCAGTCGAACCGAGTTCGCTTTCGCGTAGCTCGTAATCGCGGTCGTACTCGTTCTGTTTGTGCACCACTTTCACGTAGCTGCGCGACAAAAACTTCAGCGTGACCTTCGCGGAGACGGGCCGTCCTTCGTAGTCGGTCGTGGAAACGTCGATCGTGGCTGTTTGGCCGGGTGTGTAGACATAACGATCCGGCGTCGCACTGGTGATAACACTGCCGCGCGTGGCGATCAGATTGACGGAGCCGTTGATGCTGCGCCGCGAAGCGTCGGTGATCTGCGCTTCGAACCGGTATTCCGAGTCCCAAACGTCCTCTTCGTTACTCGACGGCACATCAAAGTCGATCGCGATACGGCCCGCAGCGTCGAGCTTGCCTTCGCCTTCTGATACGAGGTCGGCGTAGAAACCACTGTATTCCGAAGCATCAACTTCATCGTCGAGCGCCGATTCGTAATCATCCGTTTCCCAGTAACTCGGCAGATAACGTGAGCGATAGATGTAGTACTTAACGTCCGCGTTCGCGACCGGCGCGCCGAAGAAGTAGCGCGCGTTGATCTCAAACTTCGACTTGCCACCGGCAGGCACAAAACGCTGCGGCGTGGTGACATTCACTTTGTATTCAGGCTTCTTGTACTCGGCGACTTCGAAGCTTCCGGTCGAGCCGCCTTCGGGCGTCATTGCTTCGATTTGATAAACGCCGAGCGGCGCTTCTTCCGCCAGGGTTAACTCGCCGTGAAATGTGCCGCGCGAAGAGAGTCGCAACTCCTGTTCGTAAACCCGCGCCTCCTTCGGATCCTTGATCGTAACGGCGATGGTCTGACTCTTGTGCTGGCGGTAGCGGTTCTGTTCGTCGAGCACACGCAGAATGCCTTTGAAGAAGACCTGGTGCGTCGGACGATAAATCGGCCGGTCCGTGTAGATGTAGCCGACGTTCTGATCGGCGACGGGCTCGTTGAAGTAGAACGAATCGAGATCCGAGATCGCAAAGTTGTCGCGTTGCGAAGCGAGGATCACGTAGCTGTTGTTGTCGACTTCCGGAATCTCCGGGTCGCCCAGTTCTTCATCTCTCTTCTCAGGGAAGATTTTCGTGCGAAACATACCTTCGGCGTTCGTGCGACCCGCGGCCAGAGGTTTCCGCTCTTTCACGATCTCGATTTGCGTGTCTGCGCGTGGCGCGCCCGTGCGGCGATCGACGGCATAGACCAGCAGTTCACCATTCGGCGACGACTTCTCGACCATCGCCAGGTCCGTCACCACCACGATCGTGTACGCACGCAGTTCCTGTCCCACTGCTTCGACCAGGTAAACGCCCGGTTCACGTTTGCCGAGCGGCACCATACGGCGGTCGTACTCGTTCTCGAGCGCGGGCAACGGTTCGCGCCAACTGGTTACCAGTTGATTCGGATTCAGCAACGGAACACGGGCGTAATCAGCGACATTGAGCGGCGTGCGTTTGACGGTTGTGTCGGGAGCGCGGAACTTCTTGTTGAACGATCGACGCGTGTCGTTTTTCAACTGGTCGCGAAAGTAGTTTCTGATGCCGGAGTAGGCCCAACTCTTGATCGCCCGGACGCGTTCAAGCAGCGACGGTTTGCGCGTCAGTGTGCCGGCAAACTGTTCTTCCTCCTCTTCGCCCATTTGGTGCGGATCGCTGAGTTGGGCGAAGAACCTCGCCGGATCGTTCACGCGATAGACGCGGAAGTCGACACTGCCAATGCCACGGTAGTCGAGCCACAGTTGCGGGTTCTCAGTGGTGCCGAAAGTGCGGTGGGTCGAGAGGGAAAAGTAAGGTTGGATTGTGTCGACTGTCGTTTCAACCGGCGCGACGAACGGTGCTGCTTCGGCGGCGTTGCGCAGCCGGTGATCGGCGAGCGAGAAGGCGGCAACGATGACCAGTACATAAACTAAAAAGGCCGACACGCGGGTGGGCTGAAGACGGATGCGGAGCACTTTCATTCCTCCAGAGACACTGATTGGTGCAGCAGTTTGAGACCGGTGTGATAGACCACCCAATCGCGCCGCCGTGTCATTTTTCCAACGTCAAACATGAGGCGCATTATTGTCGCGGCCCGTTGTTTTAGAAACGCATTTGCTAACGGCGCGAGGTCCGGTTAGCCCTTGTTTCATGCTGGATTTGTACGGTGAAAGACAGTGTGGGCAACCACAGTATTTGGACCATTCCGAGGCGCAAAAAGACTGTTGCAAATTCCAGCGCTCGCGGGTAGATTGGCCTAGTTGCTTACAAGGTTGTGGCACTCTCCCGAACTCCGGGGGCGTGCCTTGCCTTCACTTAGAGACTGCGGGGGAGGAAGAAACAGTGCCGACCGGAACTTGCCCGGAATGCGATGCTGATGTTCATGTTGATTTGGACACGGACAAGGGCGAAATAGTGTCTTGTGAAGAGTGTGCGACGGAACTCGAAGTAGTTGGGCTCGATCCCGTCGAATTGGACATTGTAGAAGAAGAAAGTTACGACGAAGACGAGGACGAAGACGAATACTGACAAATTGTCGATTGTTGATTGTCGATTTTTGATTGTAGGAGGCCACTTTCAACCGCCT
>DASUOZ010000749.1:0-3846 GCA_036276375.1 Pyrinomonadaceae bacterium
AACTGACGCCCGCGACACCAGGCTTCCGCTGGCCCGCACGTCGGTTACCGCCAGTTGAGTGATTAACGGCGTGGTGGATTCGACGCCGGCAGTGATTTTGAAACCGCTATTTGAACGAACCAACAAAGGCACGCGAATGACCGAGGCGTCGGCAGCAGTGGGCGTTAGAGTCATTCGCACTGTGTTGCCGCTGCTCACGACCTGCGCGTCGACGTTACCGTGAGTGAAACTCGGCGACACCGCAAGCACAACGGTTTCGTTGACGTGGGCTTGCAGTGTCACACGTCCTGTTTGCGCCACGGCGCCGGCGGGTAAAAGAACCACGACCGCCAGCAGCATAAAGATGCGACAACACTTCAGGCTTATCCGTCTCGGCGGCATCAGTGAGAGGCTCCGGAGGTTAGATTCCAGAGTCCTTTATAACACATTCACTGGCCGCCTCTAGAAACACCTCCTTCACCCGACCTAAACGGCCCCATGCAGATTGCACTCCGAGTTTTCGTGATCTTGATTATCGCCCATTCCGCAATGGCGCGATCCGTCGTGCTGGGCCACGAATCTCCTCAGGAAACGCCCATAATCATCGTCAACGAACGCACTCTTGTCGGACCAAATAGTTCGGTGCAGGTACGCGGTGGACGGCTGTTTCTGCCCGTCGCAGCGATCGCTCAGGCCCTCGGCGACACCTTCAGCTCCGACGCGGCGTTGCGCATCGTGACGGTTCGTCGCCAGACCGGTTCGACCGCGATCTTCAACGCGTCGCTGAACGAAGTGCGCGAGAACGGCGCGGTTATTCTGACTGTTTCCGGCACCGCTGATTTGATCTTTCCTCCCACACAAAACGAGTTGATGCTTCCGGCTGAGATCGTCGCCGCGCTCCTGGACGTCAACGTGCGGCGCGACGAAAGGAACGCGATCGTCATTACGCGTAAAGGAGCTCAAGCGGAGACGATTCGTCCCGGAGCCAAACATTCCCGCTGGGAGCTCTTTCAGATCGAATACGACTACAACTACTCACGCTACACGGACGTCGGCGATCACAGTCTCGTGATCCAGGGGACTGGCCGCGTCGGCGATGCAAGATTGACCTTCACTGCCAATTCGGTAATGGGCGTGACGCGCAATTCGTCCCGTCCCAGTCTCCAGGGCGGAACGATTCGACTGGACCGTCCCAATGGTCAGAGTTTCGTGGGCGGCGAATTCGGCACCGGCACAGACGTAGAATTCCTGAGCGCGGCGGTTCGCGGCGGCCTCGTTCAACTCCCTCTGCATCGTGTGCGACTCGATTTCTTCGGTGGGCAAACAACTTCCGGCATTCCGGAAATCAAATCCAACTTAAACCTGAACGCCTTCGCGCCCTTGGCCGTCCGGTACGACACGAAAATATTCGGCGCCATCGTCACCACCGCTACCCATCCTCCACGCCAACGAGACTTCACGCTTTCCGCCGGCGCCATGCACTTCGGTGGACCAAATCGCCGCGGAGATCTTGCCGCAGGTGGTTTCAAGTACATCACGGGTCTCAATCGTTTTCAGGCCGACTTCGCCGCGGGCCAATTCTCAGGCGTTAATCGGGACGGAACAGTGACCAAAGGGACCGGCACAGCGGCGACGTTTACGGCTTCATATCACCTGACGGACGAAGTGCTTGTGCAAGGTCGTTATGCTTACGTGGGCCAAACGTTTCTGAGTCCGCAAAGTGGAATACACGCACCGACAAGCGCAGCAGCAGCCAGCGTGAGTTGGCAACCGCGTCGCTGGATTACGGCGGGGCTGAGTGGCAGCACTGCAACGACACCGGGAAAGACTGGTGATTTCAACCGTTACGTGACTGCGAGTCTAAGTCTCGCGCCGGAGAGCTCACTGCCTACTCTCTTTATCTCGCACACGCAGAGCGGCACAACGCAATTGAGAAACTCTCAGTTCACGCTGATCACGGCGACCAAAAAATTCAACCGCTGGTACATGTTTTTCAACGGCTCGCGCGTCAAGACGTTTGGCGATACGGCTCTCAACGCGCAATTAGGCGGAAACGTCCGGATCAACGAAGCGAATAGTCTCGAGTTTAGTCAGGCGCTGGGAAGTAAGGGGCTGTTGAACGGCATGGCCACATGGCAAATGTCGAACCTGTTTGGCAATCGCCTACTCTTCAGCGCCGGACTCGGTTACACACGCAGCAACACCGCACCGTTTCAGACGTCGCAACACCTGTCAGCATCGGTAAAGCTGCCACGCAACACCGCGCTGCAATTCAGTTACTTGAAAACACAAACCGGCACGACGGCATTGCTTACGCTGCATGGCTTGTTCTTCTCTTCCAAACGCGCCGAACGCGCCATCAACGGAACACTCGCGGACCTGAACTCCTACGCCGTGGTATCCGGTCGAGTCTATCAGGACGTGAATCTCAACGGCCGGTTCGATCCCGGTATCGATCAGCCACAAGCAAATGCCAAGGTCCGTGTAGACGGGAACCGTTACGTCACTTCAGACGCGAATGGCAATTATCGAATCGACAGCATTGCGCGTGGTGAGCACACGGTCTATTTGGACCTGTTGTCAGTGCGTGCCGACCTCACGTTGCTGGATAACACGCAACAATTCATCCTGCTCGATTCGAATCGCGGCGTTATGGTCGACTTTCGCGTGGTGCGCACCGGGCGCATCAGCGGAGTGGTTTGGCTGGATAACAACAACAATGGACTGCTCGATGAGACGGAACAACCCTTAACTGATGTGCGCGTGGTGACGGGTAGCGGTCGCGATACTCTGACTGACGACAAAGGCTACTTCATGATCGGTGACTTGCCGCCCGGAGAGCACATTATTCTGCTCGATGAGAAGACCATACCCGAACAGACGCGATCCGTTGCCGGTTCACAGACCGTCAAAGTAACGGGCGGCAATGAAACCGCTGCGTCGTTTCCAGTCGCTCCGCTACCAGATCAGATAAAGAAATTCCCGAAGAACTAAACGCGCACTGCCTCGGCGCTTATTTCGCAGGGATATGAAGAACTTCGTCCATGTAGCGACCGGCGGCATCACCAGCCTGATCGGGATTACTACCGCTCTGACGAGCGCTTAGATACTGCGCGTACCAATCCCACCAGTGGTGCTCGGCGTGCGTCTTCTCGTAGTGGTCGTGATGCTCGGCGGTTTCGCGCAGGAGTTCCGCAAGCGCTAACGCGTCAACGGACGACGTCCGCGTCGACTCCCACTCGCGGCCGGGAAGACGCGAGCGAATCTCCTGAAGCAGCCAACTGTTGCCGTCAGGATCGTCGAACGATGCAAACGAGAAGTAAGAACGGCCTTCGGGATCGCGCCCGGTGACGCGTGGGTTCTCCACCGTGTTGTTGAAAGGACCGGCGGCGTAATGAAAAACGTCGCTCACTTCGATGCCGCGAGCGATCAAGTCTTCACGCGCGGCGTCAATATCATCCACTGCCAGGACCATGCTCTGCGTGGAGCCTGACTTCGCGGCGGTAACTCCCTTGCCAAAAATAATTGACGCTTCGGAGTTGTGCGGCGTGATCTGCACGCCGCGGAAGTTACCGGCGGCAATGTCGATATCGAGCCGCCAGCCGAGTTTCTCGTAGAATGCTTTTGCGCGGTCGACATCGGAAACGCCGAGCAACACAACCTCGAGTTTCATATCAACCGGTTTGGCCTTTCGCACCGCGTCTGTGTTTATCATCTCAACGCTGGCCATCAGTATCTCCTTTCACCTTTCTTGTTCGGTTCTACCGCCGCTCAACACGAATCACGGTTCGGCGCATATTACTACACCACCGTTTCCAGCAACGACCCTGTTTGGAGCAGTCTCTGGACGGCGTTGAAACTAAATAG
>DASUOZ010000750.1:0-3374 GCA_036276375.1 Pyrinomonadaceae bacterium
AGAGAACCGTCGCGAGGTAGAGGAAAACTACTATGGCCGGAATCAAGCGGTCTCATCCTCCCTGGGCTTCGTTTCTTCAACTTCACGTTCGAGGTGAGAAGGCCAGGCGAAGGTGACCAGGAGCCACATCAGAAACGCTGCGGCAACGGAAAACAATCCTTGATAAAAGAGTCCGATGGGAATGAAATTAAAAACCAGGTACGAACTCCGCCAGAACCAGATGTCCTGATGAAGTATGTATAGGGCAGCAACCGCGACAACAAGCAGGATGGTTTTCATGCTGAGTGGTCGCTGACCCTAACAAAGCGGTTTAGGTTGTGTCAAGCCATATATTTACACCGCTACAGCTTCGATCACGGTGTTGAAAGGCTACCGAGGAAAAGAGTCAGGCAAGCTGGGGAGGTTGTGTTTGTTCTCGTCCGTGCCTAGCAGGGCACCCATTTAGTAACGCGCAAGTTGGGAGAAAAAAGGTCTGTTTGAGTTTGCCAATGGACCGCTATCGGGCAGGACGGCGGACTCTTTCACAGTCTATGTGATGGCGCTTGATCATGCGGTCGAGTGTTTTGCGATCGACTGCCAGGATGCGCGCGGCAGCCTGCTTGTTGCCGCCCGTGTGTTTTAGCACCTGTTCGACGTAACGCCCTTCAATCGCCGACAGCGGCACCCACTCTTCACGCGGCGTTTCCGCGGTTCCGTTGGTGTCCGCTGAGCCGTTGCCGGTATGTTTCTGCGTGAAGTTGCGCACGCGCTCCGGCAGGTCTTTGACGCGAATCGTGCCGTCGCAAACCGCAACCGCACGCACCACCGCATTCTCGAGCTCGCGAATGTTTCCCGGCCAACTGTAACGCTCCATCAACGCCAGCGCTTCCGGTGAAAACTTCACCGGCGGGCGCAAGGAATAAACTCTGTCCGCGAAGCTCTGGGCCAGCGGCGGAATGTCTTCCGAACGTTCGCGCAACGGCGGCAATACGATCGATACGGCACGCAAACGTTCGAACAGGTCGTGGCGGAATCGTCCTGCATTCACTTCCTGTTCCACGTTGCGATTGCTGGCCGCGATCACACGCGCGTTCACGTTCACTGTTTCGTTGCCATCACCGCGATGAATCTCACCGTCTTGCAACGCTTGCAGCAGTCTCAGTTGAAAGGACGGCGTCGTTTCGGTGATCTCGTCGAGAAACAGAGTGCCGCCGTCTGCCTTTTCCCACTCGGCTTCGATCATTTCCGCCTCGGTGGCGCCGCACTTCACGGCGACGAATGGTTTATCAGCACGACTGCTACGATCGTGAATCGCTGACGCGACCAGTTGTTTGCCGGTTCCCGCCTCGCCTATCAGCAGGACAGGCAGAGCAGTGTTTGAAACACGACCGACGTGCTTCATCACCTCAATAAACGCTTGGCTGCGTCCTACCAGGTCGATGTCCGGGTGGGACGCAGCCGCGCGCCTCGCGGGGGAGGATCTCAATGAACGCTGAATTAGTTGTTCGCGCAGTGCCTGCGAGAGCGATTGCAGTTCGGCTGAGCCGAAGGGTTTTAGCAAGTAGTCGTACGCGCCAAACGCACTCGCATCGACTGCTCCAGGGACGCTGCCGTGACTAGTCATCAACACGACTTTCGTGTGCGGCAGTTTCTCTTTGAAGTGTCGCAGCAGGCTGTAGCCATGTACGCCGCCGAGCACCACCTCGCAGAACACCGCGGACCACGGTGCTTCATTAATACGCATTAAGGCAGCTTCCGCCGACGGCGAAAACGCCACTTTCCAACCCTCCGCACGTAACACGTCGCCGACGAGCTCGCCGACTAGCGGCTCGTCTTCAATTACCAGCGCCTGAAAGGCTGCGCTATCATTCATCTCTTGCCGTCCTCCGCCTCAACGACAACGTTCCAAACATCCGATCATGATGACTTCAAACCCGAAACCGTTACACCCTGATTGCACTTGGGGGACGACAACCTCGCCCTGGCCGCCGCCCCCCTTAGCACGCGCGAGGACTGTTCGAGACTCAGCGCGCGTATCGTCAAAGTCACGTCTGTCCGAAAGTTTTGAGTGGATATGTCGGGCTGTTGGCTGTGAACGTCCGCCTGTTCGCTCATCTACAACCTTTCCAAACGGCTTCTAAATACTGCTCGCAGCCGAAAATCAGTCGCCGGTAGAAAGATTTGTCTGTGTGCGCGTGAACCTGAGCAGACACAGCACGAATCGATCCCCTGGATTTATAGCCCGCTTGGCCCGATGACGTGAGGTTTGAGACTTGAGTGAAACCGCATTCAATTGAGCGAAGGGCTATGCATCAATCAATTTCGCGGGGTTAGGCTAAGCGCTCACGGAAGACCGCGCAATGAGGAGAATCCTGAATGGACCTCAGTCAATTCCTGATCCCGGATAACGCTGACGGGCGGCTATTCAACCTCGATGAGACCAACGATGATGGCGTAACGAACCAGCCCGGCGACGTCGTGAATGTCGAGCCGTTCCATTAACTGTGCGCGGTGTGTTTCAACGGTTTTGACGCTGATTTCCAGCATCTGGGCGATCTGTTTAGTGGTGCGGCCCTCGGCAATCAACCGCAGCACTTCGCGTTGTCGCGGGCTCAGCGTGTCGAGCAGGTCGCGTTTGGTCCCTTTGCCATACTCGAGCAGTGTCTTACGTGAGGTTTCCGGCGAGATGTAGACTTCGCCGTTCATCACTGTTTGGATCGCCTGTTCCAGCTCGGTGCTGGCGGCGCTCTTCGGCAAAAAGCCCGCGGCGCCTTCACGCAAAGCACGGATCGCGTATTCGCCGGCTTCATGGACCGTGAGGACGATGATTCTCGTTTCGGGGAAACTCTTCTGGACGTGCAAAAGGACGTCGAAGCCGTTCCCGTCCGGCATGGTGATATCGAGCAGAACCAAATCCGGTTTCAGGTCGGTGATCAGCTCTTTGGCTTCACTGCCCTTGCCGGCCTCAGCGACGACCGTTACCCCTTCAATCTTCTCGACAAGGGCTCGAATGCCCGCGCGCACCAATGCGTGATCGTCAGCTATGAGAGTACGAATGGCTTTCATATCTTTGTGGTTCAACTTCAAAGTCGCCAACCCTCAGGGGAAAGCTCGCGCAAACATGCGTGCCGACCGCCGGCGCGGAGTCGATCGTCAACCTTCCACCGACAGCCTGTGCACGCTCTTCCATTCCTCTCAAACCCAACGTCGCAGTTGCAGGCCCGGCCGCCCGCACTGCTCTCACGTCAAACCCAACGCCGTCGTCACCAATGACGACCATTAAATCATCGGCCGTGCGTTCCAGTCTGACGGAGATGCAACTCGCACGCGCATGGCGCAGAATGTTTGTCACTCCCTCCTGCACAATGCGAAAACACGCCGTCTCGAGAGTAGCC
>DASUOZ010000751.1:0-3478 GCA_036276375.1 Pyrinomonadaceae bacterium
GCTCCCTTCCCGGGCTCGCTGACTACGCTGATCCTGCCGCCGTGTTGCTCAACGATCTGCTTTACAATCGCCAACCCTAACCCCGTGCCGCGTTTCTTCGTCGAATAAAACGGCTCGAAGATTCGATCGCGCGTGGGCCGGTCCATGCCTTTCCCTTCGTCGGCGATCCTGATGCGCGCGTACGGTTTGCGCGGCTGGCCGTTCCCGTCGCCGTCAACATTCAACAACTCCGTCGAGATCCGTACCGTCGCATTCTCCTCACTGGCGTCGATCGCGTTCGCGATAACGTTTACAAAAACCTGCCGCAACTGGTACGCGTCCCACTGGCCGATAATCGCCCGGCGCGCAAACAACTTCTCTACGTTTGCGTTCTTCTCGAGAATCTTGTCGCTGACCAGATCGATACTACGCTCCAGCGACTCGTGCAGATCCACTGCCGAACGGTCCAACTCTTTCTGCCGCGAAAACTGCGTCACGTCGACGACGAGCTTATTGAGGTGCTTGATGCCGCGCTCGACGAGTTCGATCGTGTTCAACGCTTCCTGATCGTTCACGCTGTCGCGCAACATTGAAACACCGAGACGAATACTGCCCAGCGGATTGCGAATTTCGTGGGCCACCTGAGTCGTGGCTTGTCCAACGGCCGCGAGCGATTCGCTGCGACGCAACGTGCGCTCCGATTCGGCTGCTTCAGTCGCGTCGACCAGCGTCACGATCTGGCCGCGATTGCCGTCGATCGCGAGTGGTGATGAGTAAACGTCGAACGCTTTGTCTTCGCCTTCGACCTGCGTGACGTGCCGGCCGTGATACGTGGCTTTCGCTACCCGTATCGCAGTCACGATATCGAGCAACCGCATTGCGTCGTCGGGCGCGAAGCGTTCGAGCACTGAGGCGCCGATACTCGCGCCGGGGAAGATGCGGAAGAAAGCGGCGTTCGCGCTACGAATACGATCCTCCTCGTCGATCGCCGCGACGGCGCTGACCATTCCTTCGAGTAGTTGGGTGGTAAAGATGCGCTCCCGGCGCGCCTCCAACATGCTGCTGCGCATCTGCCAGAAGTGACGTTGCACCTGCCAGATCGTGCCGGCCGCGACGAGCGCGCCCGCGCCAAGCGCGAGCAAACTCCAGAGGAGGATCGACCGGCGGGCATTCGTTTGGGAGTCAATTACGTCCTTGTTTACTTTTGCCTGCTCCGTCTGTAACTGGAGGAACAACTGGGCGATGTCCTCTAAAACGAAGCCAAACAGATCGCGCCCTCTAACACTGTAAAGCTCCAGGTCCTCACTCAACTTCACGTACTCATCAAGACGAGTTCGGAGCTGGGTCCATTGCGGATCCTGAAAAACCTGGTGTTCGTCCAGTACCGCAATTGCCGCCATCAGGTCTTCGCGCGCCGTATCGATTTTGAAGGGGAACGGCGGCTTCAACCCTTTCTGTGAGGTGGCGGTATTGCGAATGCGAATCTCGTTGTCGAGTTGGGCCACTTTTAGGCGCAGCTCCACCAGCCTGTTTTGGAGCTGAAAATACCTGGTGATCCGGATACTGGCGTTGGTGCCGACCTGCTCCATTTGGTTGGCACTACGCCAGCCCAGCACGGAAATCAAACCGAGCAAAAGTAGAAAGCCGATGACTAGTGGTGTGATCGCGCGCAGAAACGCACGCTTCGCCAGATCCGCCACAACCGCGGCTTCCGGCGGCGGCATACGCACATCGCCCTTGCGATAAACGACTTCCGGTTTCTTTTCAGCGGGCTGCATCGACGTTGTCAGGGCTTCGCGTCCATCCAATTCTCACCGACGCCCACATCAGCTACCAGCGGCACGTCGAGCGAAACTGCCGACTCCATCTCGTGTTTGAGTATCTCCGTTACTTTTCCTACTTCCGCTTCCGGCACCTCTACCAGCAATTCATCATGCACCTGCATCAACATGCGCGCCTCCAGGCCCGCACGCTTGAACTCTTCATCAACGTGCAGCATCGCGATCTTCACGATGTCGCTGGCGGTGCCCTGGATGGGCATGTTTATGGCTTCGCGTTCCGCTGCTTTGCGGATGTTTGCGTTGCGATCCGTGATGCCGGGAAGCGGCCGAATGCGGCCATAAATCGATCTCACGTAACCGTGCTCGCGCGCGCGCACCGGCACTTCCTCCATGTAACGGCGCACGCCCTTGTACGTGTTGTAGTAGTCCTCGATGACTTTCTTTGCTTCCTGGCGCGAGATGCCCACGCGTTGCGACAGTCCCCACGGCTCGATCGCATAGGCAATCGCGAAGTTGACGATCTTCGCGAAGCGGCGTGCCTCGCGTAGCTCTTCGTCAGTGCGGGCGCCGAAAACGAGCCGCGCGGTACGAGCGTGAATGTCTTCGCCCTTCTGAAAGGCTTCCAGCATCACCGGATCCTGCGTGATGTGGGCCAGCAGGCGCAATTCGAGTTGCGAATAGTCGGCCGAGACGATCTTGTTTCCCTTTTCCGCGACGAACGCGCGGCGGATACGCCGGCCCATCTCGCTGCGAATCGGAATGTTTTGCAGGTTCGGATCGCTCGACGACAAACGTCCGGTCGCCGCGACGGTTTGATTCAACTGACAGTGAATACGGCCGTCGGTCGCGATCTGGTGCGGCAGCGCGTCCGTGTAAACGCTTTTCAGCTTGTCGAGCTCGCGATACTCGATAATCAAACGCGGCAACTCGTATTGTTGGGCCAACTCCTCGAGCACGGCCTTGCTCGTGGAAACGCGTCCCGTCGAAGTCTTGCGACCGATATCGATGTTCAGGTCTGCGAGCACTTCGCCCACTTGCTTTGGGGAGCCGATGTTGAATTCGCGTCCCGCGTGTTCGTAAATCTTGATCGTGAGCTTGTGCAGTTCCTGGCCGATGTAACTCGAGAGATCCGTTAGAACTTTGGTGTCGACTTTCAAACCCGCACGCTCCATGCGATAGAGCAACGGCGCGAGTGGGAGCTCGATTTCCGAGTAGATCGTTTCGAGCTTCTTTTCGAGAATACGCTCGCGCAAGACGCGCGCGGTCTGTGCGGTCAGATCCGCGGCGGTGACTGTTTGCCACGCGTTCTCCGACCAGTTTGCCGCCGGAGCGTTGCCGTTCTCGATTCCGAGTGCTTCACGCGCGAGATCCGTGAGCTCATATTTGCTGCGCCCCGGGTCCAACAGATAAGCCGCGAGATACGTGTCGTCTTTCACGCCTTCCAGCTTGATATCGAAACGGTCGAGCAAACCGACCGCTCGCTTTAAGTCGTGAATCGACTTCTCGACCAAACCGTTCGAGAGCACTTCACGCAGCGGGGCGATCGCCTGATCGGCTCCGCCTTCAAACTTCTCCAAATCGACGTAAGCCGCGACACCCGCGTCCGTGGAAAACGCAATGCCACGCGTCGCGTCGAGCTCCGTAAAGCACTCCTGTTCGCCTGTTCCGGCAGGAGTGGAATCGGCAACGGCGACACCGAGGTTTTCCACGTCGAACAA